>CANCOG010000051.1 GCA_947379685.1 Flavipsychrobacter stenotrophus
TTCAGTACGGAAGGATGGCGTTAGCTGGTAGACCGTTTCGTAAGACTTACCAATCAGGCCAACGACTGCCGGACATAGACCTCCCGTTTGGGTTAATTTCTCTAGCTCCTTTAGGAAGTCGATGATATTTTGTGCCAGGTCAAACTGGGGCCAACCGGTAACTTTAAAGCCCCTGTACTTGCTGTACAGGAAGGACAGAGAAACCGGATTGCCATTAAAGACGGTATAGCGATCTCTCGTTGCCAATGTGCCTTCTATGAGTGTAGACCTGGCTGGGTCGGTCTGGTCCTTACTAACTGTGATGATGGTATTGACACCGAAATCGGCACCGAAAAATGAAATTGAAGAGGTTAGCCTGAGGTATTTTCCAGGCTCAACTGTTGACACTTCAAACAATGGTCCCTTTGTAAGGTCCGCTAAACCATGAAGCTGTAAAACGTAAATATCAATCGGATCATCGAACTGAATAGATGCGATAACACCCTTTGATGTTATATTGAAATTTCCAGCAAACGAAACCGTTTCGAAGAAAGTTAAGTCGACTTTTGCGTATATATTGAAACCCGGCTGGTACGTGTTGTTGTCGGGATATTCTACGATCTGATTATTCTCGCCAATGGAATAGAGCTTTGGCTTGCTTAATTTCTTTTGTGTTTCATTGAAGTAATAAATGCTGCTGCCAGCCTTGAATAATATGTTCACATATTCAGAAGGCCAGTTGAAGCCAGGAATAGATTCCTGGAAAATTTTCCCAATTGAAAGGGGACTCAGCAATTCAATTTTTACGAGCTGGGGCTTTTTCCCATTGAGGTAGATCTGCCCTGCGAGGTGCAGGCTTTCGCCGTATTTGACCTTGCCTTCCAGCCAAAACAAATTTTCCCGTTCTCTTTCTGCCGCATCGTCCTGCGACGACCAGACTGCAAATTTCAGATCGGAAAAAGTAATGCCGGGCATATCAAAAGGCAGGCGCAGGTTGATGGGGCCTTCGGCCGCCACAACACCCAAAAAGTTAGGCCCTTTTTTTTCTATTGCTCCCCTGAAGTAATAGAATTCATTATCGTTAATGAAATTGCGGACACCAATGCGGCCGCTTATTTTGTACTCAGCAGCATTGCTGAACCGGTATTCAAAAGTTAATTGTTCGAAAGCGAATAGCCTGAACAGTTCGAACCGGGGCAATTCGGCGGAGTATACTGATTCAGGTTTAAGTTCCTGTGAGCCGGTGAAGAAACCGTAGATCCGGAGGCTGTTGTCGCGGGGTGTTTCACCGCCAATTTGCAGTAAGGACGAACCCACCTCCCATTTTGAAAACTCTATTGCAGCCCAGAAACAGGTTGCGCTATCTTTCAATGACCTGATGTGGTCAATGCCCTCCGGGAATGGGATCTCCGGGAACCCACTTTTCAGCTGCTGCAGATCGATGGATTGAGCTGATCTGGATGCGACCTGGAAAAAGCCTGCACTTTTTACCTTTAGCTGGAAGTTCAGTTTAAGGTGAAATGCCTCGTTGAGACTCCTGATAACGTCAAACGCATTTTCAGCATCTTTGGCGCCGCCCAGGAAAATGTACATCAATGAATAATCAGCAGCAACAGACAGCTGGCCTTTTAACGGGCTTGTTATCTGGCTTCCGCCAAAAAACCGACCCAGGCTAACACTGCATGCTAATGAAAATTTCATTTGTTTATCTACATTTTGTCCTGTAAAATCATTGCTTCCTGATTAGTAAGGCAACTAACACAAAAGTTTAAAGTACATTCAATAGAGACACAGTGCAGGTTCCCGGAGACTTAAACGCCGGGAACCTGCAAAAGCCTGTCTGTATTTAAATAGGAGCAGAGATGTTTTAACATGCTATTCCCTGAACCCGTTTTGCCGGGTATCTGAGCTACCTATCTGAATTATAAGATACTATTTCTTTGAGCGCCTGTTAGGTGCCGGATTTGGCGGAGTGGTGTCCGTATCGGTGCCTGTGTCCGTATCAGTATCAGAGCCCGAATCTGTATCCGTGTCAGTGTCCGTACCTGTAGTGAATTGCCCCTTAGTTTTGTCGTAATGACCTTCAGAAATATTTAATCCCAACTGTTCGATGGCCGCCGGCATAAGGCTTTTTGGAGGAGCCACATTGACGAAATAATTACCTTTGCCACCAATCGCGACTTCCAACATGTTTGCCTGACTCTTGTCCTTTACGGAAAAAGTATATGGATTGTCATTTGTTGGTGTACCAGATGGGATTGCCAATTCCACATTGTAGTGATCTTCGCCAACTTTAAGGCTAACAGAAATAGCTGCCTGCATAGTTTTTAGTTTTTTTAAGAATTAAGAAATATGTTAAATGCCAATCGCGACATCACCACAAAGTAAAAAATGTATGTCAGTATTTCAAGTAAACTATTTTAAATAATTGTGGTAATCTGAAAGCGCTGAAGTTCTTGCTGCGCGCGGTTTTTAGGAATATTTTGCAGGCGGCTGAGAATCAGCAGATTGCATTGAGGCGTGGTGAAACCGGTAGAAATTTTGCGAAAAAAAATGACAATTGTATAGCAAAGAGGCAGTGTTTTGGACAGAGTTTGTTAACGTTTAGTTTGGGAAGGGAGCACGGTTGTTCGCTGAACCGTTGCGATGCACCCTTTTTATGAGTTGGTTGAGATCAAAAATGGTGCTGATGGGAAGGTGATAGTTAAATCACAAGTTCGTAGCTTTGGTAAAGTAACGAAGTACTATCAAAACTGCTATTTTGTCAGGTTGAGAATCGGGCACAGTAATTGAATAGATGTATGTACACGTAGTTTTAAATACGGAACAATTATGGCAAAAACAATTTTTCATGCGGCTGATAAAAGAGGCCATGCCAATCATGGATGGCTCGACGCGCATCATTCATTCAGCTTCGCCGGATATTATGACCCGACCAGGATGCACTTCGGTGAAATGAGGGTACTCAATGATGACATTATAGCTGGCGGAATGGGCTTTGGCAAGCACCCGCATGATAATATGGAGATCATTACAATAGTACTTGATGGTGAACTCGCGCACCAGGATAGCATGGGGCATGTACAAACCATTGTGCCGAACGAGGTGCAGGTAATGAGTGCCGGTACCGGCTTGCAGCACAGCGAGTATAACCACAGTAAGGACAAAGCTGCCAACCTGTTGCAAACATGGATATTCCCTAATAAGAAGAATGTGGCTCCGAGGTATGACCAGGCAAAATTTGCACCTGAAGACCGGGTAAATACATTGCAAACACTGGTTTCGCCTATAGACGACAGCGATTCCGGTTTGAAAATACACCAAAATGCATGGATATACCGGACAACGCTGGAGGCTGGTAAATCGGTAACGGTGCAACCGCATACTGCGCAACATGGGTTCTATATATTCCTCATTGATGGCAAGGTGGCTGCGGGTGAACAGACATTGAATAAGCGAGATGCGGTGGGGGTATGGGAAGCGGATTCCGTTACAATAACTGCTGCAGTGACCAGTGATGTATTGGTTTATGAGGTGCCGATGTAAGTGGGTTTCAAGGGTGTTGTGACGTTTCACGCAGAGGTTGTGGGTGTGTTGTGGGGTTTCACGCAAAGCGCGCGGAGGTTTACGCAAAGAAGCGCAAAGTTCATTTTGGGGTGTTTTTTTAGATGGTTGACGGCGCAAAGTTTGTGCGGTGTTTTTAGATGTGGCATACTTTTGGAAGTGTGCCACATCTGTGTTTTAAAGGGGTAGATTTGACAACTTTTTAAAAGTTGTCAAATCGGTTTGTAGGGGTGTTGCAGTTGTTGGCAAGGCTGCCCGGAGGAAGGTTGTTAACTTAAACTTCAATATTTAGTAACGTTTAAAGCAGTGATTTGGTAATATTAGATAGCGATGTTTGTGCAAACACTTATACATGCACCATCGTTATCTTTTATCGGCCACGCTTATTGCCACGGCTGCTTTTACTTCCTGCAGCAAGCATGAAGCAAGTTCAGTTGCAGTTAATGCTGCAGCTACAACTACTAATACCAGGACTATAAACGGCACGCATACGGCTGCCCGTATGTCGGGGGCAACAATGCTTGCAGCGCCGGTTGCTGAAGCTAAGCTCTATAAGCTGTTACCGGGCTATAATAGCTCAGACAATTTTGAAGCGAGCGGAGTTTACTACCTGGGTGGCTACTTCTACATTGCGTGTGATAACATGCAGAAGATCGCTAAAATATACAATACGTTGCCGATCAACAGTTCGCTGAACTCGTTGCTGAGCACGGGTGCTCCGGGTACTGGCAGCTCTAACTACGAAGGTATTGCTTATGATAGTCAGGGTACTCCGAATTTTTTTGTTGTTGAAGAGTCAGTAAGCTATGGCGGCGGTGTGTATAAGCCAAGGATCAGTGAATTCAATTCAAGTATGACCTATCAGAACAGAATGTGGGCTGATTATTCATTCACTTCGAGCAACAATAACAAGGCTTTTGAAGGTATTGCATGGGTGTACAGAGGTGGTGAAGATTATATTCTGGGTCTGGTTGAGGGTACCGGTAAAATTCCTGTATTGCATAAGACCAGCAGCGGATGGACGTATGTAACTGAGATCACACTGCCTTCTTCTGTCACATTTACTGATTATTCTGACATTGCTATCTATGGCAACCAGATCGCGATCACTTCTCAGGAAGATGGTCAGTTGTGGATTGGTACTCTGAGCAGCACTTCTTGGACTATTACAGGCGGTACGGCTTATGAATTTCCGCATGGGAGCAGCACTGGCGTAGTGGGTGCAGGCAGCTATCAGATCTATGGCAACATAGAAGGTATTTCATTCATCAGCAGCAACCAGATAGTCGTTGTATCTGACAAGGCTGACAACAGCCAGCCAAGCTACCAGACTTATAAGGACCAGTCGGTGCATATTTTTAATATACCATAACGGATAAAAGAGTTGTGAATTTGGTAGGGGCTGGTTCGTTTTACGGGCCAGCTTTTTTTGTTGTGAGGTTTCGCGCAAGGGACGCAGAGGGTTTGCGCAAAGAAGCGCAGAGTTTATTTTTTGTTGTTTTTGGGGAGGGGGCGCGAAGGGCGCAAAGCTCGTGGGGGTGGTTTTAGATGTGGCACACTTTTGAAGTGTGTCACATCCGGGTGTTTTTGCTGCGGGGGAGGAGGTCTGTTTTACTTTTGGGAAATGCCAGCGGTAGTTTTCCGGTTTTTAAAAACAGTTTTCCCGATTTGAGAAAGGGTTAAAGGTGGGTTGTTCGTTCCTTTGCACCCAATTTTAAACGCAAACCATGTACAAAAAGTTATTGCCTTTTATTGTTTTTTCACTTTCCACTTTTTATATACAGGCCCAGCAACAAACGGGCAAACCAGTTTTAAATCAAATTACACCGGCGCAGCAACTGGTGGCCAGTACGGGCGAGGATTCCCTTAATTCGTTTGGTTCGGGGCATTCGCGTACGGTAATATCGGGTTATGGCGAGGTGCATTACCAGCGTGATTTTAATACTCAGACAGCTACTGCCAACCTGGCAAGGGCTGTACTTTTTATAGGGCACCAGTTTACAGGGCGCATTGCATTCTTTTCGGAACTGGAGGTAGAAGATGCCAAAATTGAAGCTGGCGGCCCTACCGGCGAAGTCGGCATGGAGCAGTGTTACCTGAAATTCAGTCTCAACCCAAGACAATACATTGTAGCAGGGCTGTTCCTGCCACGTATTGGTATCGTGAATGAAAACCATCTTCCTATCAATTTCAATGGCGTAGAACGCCCGTTGGTGGAGCAAGTAGTTATCCCTTCGACGTGGAGGGAAATTGGCGTTGGGTTTTATGGGCAGACAACGGCATTTCCGCTTACCTATAGTGTGGCATTGATCAATGGCTTGAATAATGCAGGTTTTGAGCATGGTAGTGGCTTTGAAGCGGGTAGACCGGAGGGGCAGTTTGCAGGAGCCAATAACCTTGCTGTAGCTGCATCGGCCCAATATTTTGCGGGAAACTGGAAGTTTCAGGTTTCTGGTTACATGGGCGGCACGACGCCAATTCCCACCAAGGCTGCTGATACCCTGCAGCTGGAATCTGGCATGTTTGGCACACCTATGTACCTGGCGGAAGCAGATGTGCAATACAGCAACAATGGAATTTCTTTCAAAGCCCTGGGCTGCAATGTTTCTTTGCCAAAGGCTGAAAGTATTAACAGGGCATATGACCAGAATATAGCGTCTCAATTCTATGGTGGTTATGCTGAACTGGGTTACAACCTGTTGCAAAAAGCTAAGTCGGACAAGTGGCAGAAAAAGACACTGAATGTATTTGCCCGTTATGAAATGATGGACCTGAATGCCGCTATTCCTAAAAACGCAATCAATGATGGCACACTGAAGCAAACGCATCTGGTGGCGGGTCTTGGGTATTTTCCGATTCCTCATATAGTGATAAAGGCAGACGTCCGCCTTATGGGTACAGGCGATCAGAATCCGGACCTTGTGGTAAATCCGAACCCTAATGCTGCGGCTTATAAGAAGGCGAATAGTTTTCTGAACATTGGGATAGGGTATTCGTTTTAAGTGGGGTTGGGAGAAAAGAGCACGTGCGTCAGTTACAATTAAGAAGTTAAATGCCGAAGGTGTCAGCGGTATTCTTTTGGGCAGCAAATTTCTAGTTTATGAAACTGTGTGCTATGCCAATTGATGTATAATATTTCGCCCTTTCAGGGCTTGAATCAACATTCCTTTTTTACGATGGGCGTTGCCCATCGCTATGGGATTATGCCCTTTTCCAAATGGATCCCATTAGGACAGGGCGGTACGAAATACTCTAAGATATGCCGTAAAGGGTGACATGTTTTGTCATCATGTTATTTATTGAAGATGAATGCGTAAAGCAACATGCCATATCACCATTTAGGGCTGGGGTGATGCAGCAGCTAAGAATTTGTGAATAATACAGTCTAAGTAAGCCCTGTCAATCGGACTATTGTTTAATTGCCCAAATCAAACTTTCATTTAACCTAAACCAATGCCATGAAAACGCAATTACTTGCGGGGGTAGCCTCCTGCCTGATACTATACGGCTGCCACAAGCCCACGACTACAACCACTACCGAAGTTACCAGCAATGAGGTGATCAGCGATTTTGTGAATAAAATAGCATTGCCTCAATACTGTGAATTGCAGACGAGGGCTACCGCGCTCCATGCGGCGGTTGTTGCGCTAAATACAGCCTCTTCCAATACCAGCCTTGTTGCCGCGAGAGGCGCATGGCAAGACGTAAGGGCTTGCTGGGAGCGGTGCGAAGGGTTTTTAATTGGGCCGGTTGAAGACGATAACTATGACCCCAATATGGATACCTGGCCGGTGGATTATCTGCAACTTGATTCGTTCACTGCCTATAACACATCATTCAGTGCGGCGGCACTTCAGGCCCAAAGTCAGTCGCTGCGCGGATTTCACCCGCTGGAGTTTATTTTATGGGGGCGTTCAGGGAATGTTACTGTTGATTCCATTTTCGCAAAGCAAAAACAATACATGGTGGCTCTGTCGGAAGATATTTTGCAGACGGTAAGTGGCCTGAGTAGCAGCTGGGCTGCAACGGGTGGTAATTTTCAAGCGCAAATGCTGACCGCAGGGAGTGGGTCGACCCGGTTTGTTACCCGAAAGGATGCACTGCTGGCCATAGTAGCCGGAATGAGTGACATTTGCGATGAAGTAGGGTCGGGCAAGATCTATGACCCGTATAATGAGTATGATTCTACCAAGACTGAATCGCCATTCTCACATAATTCCATTACTGACTTTATCAACAACATTACCGGGGCTCAGAGTGTTTACCTGTGCAGTGCTTATGGTCAGAAGGGGGCCAGCATCAGTGCATTGATTGCGGCTAAAAACCTGGCCCTGGACAATAAGCTGAAGCAACAATTTACCGCTGCAATAAATTCACTAGGCAATGTCTCGGTTAGTCTTGAGACTGCTATCTATACCCAGCGCACACAGTTGCAAAATGCCATGCAGGCAATTAGCGATTTGCAGGCAACACTGGACGGTTCAGCGAAGCCATTTATACAAACTTACATTACCGATTAAAAGAGCAGTTGCATGAAAAAAGTAATAACGCTTGCGGGGTTTGTTTTCCTGGTGTTTGGGTGTATGATGTGCCGAAAGGCTGATCCGCATGCGATTGATGACGATAGTAATTTTGATCCACGGCTTTCAGGTGGGCTGGCTACTTTCTTTGATTTTGGGTCGGGGTCGTTTGGTACGCCCGTGCCAGGGCTGAGTGCGCACGATGCATACGTACATGCATTAGGCGACCAGCTTTTTGAACAGTCATTTGTTGCGGCACCGGCACCGAGGTTTGGCGGGCTGGGGCCGGTTTTCAATAATTCTTCCTGCGCCAACTGCCACCATAACGATGGGTTTGGATTGCCGAGTTTCGGGGCATTGGGGTCGTCTATGTTATTACGTATCAGCGTGCCGGGGACCGATGAACACGGCGGTCCGGCAGCGGCCCCTGGTTTTGGCGGGCAGTTGCAAAATGTGGGGATATTTGGTGTTCAACCTGAAGTGCATGCAGAAGTAAGTTATTCTGAATTACGGGATAGTTTCCCAGATGGAGAACGTATTTCCCTCTGGACTCCTTTATACACTCTCTCCAATCCGTATATATCATTGCCATCAGGTTACATGCTCTCGCCGCGGCTGGGGCCACCTGTCTTTGGTCTTGGCTTGCTCGAAGATATTCCGGAGGCGACAATAGCAGGTTTTGCAGATCCCATTGACGCCAATGGTGACGGTATTAAGGGCCATCCCAACTATGTTTACAACCCCTTCAAGAAGAAAATGGAGCTTGGCAGGTTCGGGATGAAGGCGAATACGTCGGACCTGGCGTTGCAAGTGGCGACGGCATTCCAGCAGGACATGGGTATAACCAGCTATATTCAGCCTTTGAAGAGTGTTCACGGACAGTCGCAAATGAGCTTTGTACCCAATACGCAAACACCTGACCTTGCTGATTCGCAACTCAATGCGGTGATTTTTTATATAAAAACCTTGGCGGTACCTGCCAGGCGCAATGTGACCAATGAAGCGGTGAAACGTGGGGAATTACTGTTTAAGCAATTGAACTGTTCGGGGTGCCATATACCTACGGTGTACACTGGAACTGATATACAGATTCCCGCACTAAGTAATCAGCGTATACATCCATACACCGATATGCTGGTACACGACATGGGTGCCGGTCTTGCGGACAACAGGCCCGACTACCTGGCGACCGGGACTGAGTGGCGAACCCCGCCGCTTTGGGGAATAGGTATGTTTGAGCAAACAAATGGTACGCCCTACTTTCTGCATGATGGTCGGGCGCGGTCACTCACAGAGGCTATTATGTGGCATGGGGGAGAGGCACAAAACAGCAAGGAGCAATTCAGGCAACTGCCTAAGGGTGATCGTGCGGCGGTTATTGCATTTTTGCAATCGCTGTAGAATGCATTCAAAATCGTCGTCATTCATCCACCCTCAACCCAACCGTCTACTTAAAAAGCTACCGTTAGGATACAACTCGGGGATGGCGTACACTGGAATTTTTATATACATAATTTATCAATATAAAATGTAACTGTATGAAAACATGCTATTTATTGACTCTCCTGCCCAGCGTCTCCTCTACTTTTTTTGTGCTGCCGCAAAAAAAGTAGCAAAAAAAGCGGCACTTTGGCGAACAGCTCCGCACGCCAAAGTAGCTAAGCTGCGTGTAATTTTGGTTTGGCCACCGCACCGGCATGGCTAAGCTTCCGCACATGATATCCAAAGCCGATTCGGAGTATTTAAGTCGATCCATTGCCAATATTGCGCAAAAGATGTGTCCTAACGGTAGCCCTAAAGGGCGAAGGGGGGGGCTAATGTCTTCGCTTTGCTCACTTCTTATTGAATTGAGATTAAGCGCAGAGCCGAAGTCCGCCGGTCATTGTTTTTTCATTTTGAATTCCATTGAATAGATATCACGGCGCAAAGAAAATTCTGGTGCGCTATTGACATTGGATGGAAACCCAATAGTTTTATTCACCTTTGCAGAGATTTTCTTCAAACAAGCATGAACCGAAAGGAATTTCTTAAATCTTCGTGTAGTGGGGCGTGTGTCGCCATGAGTTCAGGTTTTCTGATGAGTGCCCTGCTTGCAGCGTGCAAGACGCCACTCGGTGTAATTAAAACATCAGCCGACAAGGACAATATGGTCGTGATCCCAGTTTCGGCTTTTGGGCAAAGTGACTACAAGCTGGTGCGTGTCAGTAATTACAATTACGATCTGGCCATCCAGAAAAAGGAGGACGGGACTTTCTTTGCGCTGGTGATGATGTGTACCCATGCCAGCCAGCCATTAACCAAGACGGGCAATAAATATTATTGCGCAATGCATGGCAGCCAGTTCACTCACGAGGGGGAAGTGATCAAGGGCCCTGCGGCACAAAGCATGATTCGGCTCTCTGCAGTTGAGTTAAAAGGGAATTTGTATGTGCATTTGAGGGATTTGTAAGTTAATCGGCACATCAGTTAATTAGCACACTTTGTCAACACATGCCAGGATTGACCCTTATAAGTGTCAACCTTTTTCAGGATGGGGCGATCAGCACCCCATTCTGAAAGTTCATGATGCTGCCTGTACAATCTCAGCAGCTGGCGAGACTTAAATAGAGTTCCAACGAAACCGGCAAAGCTATCAGATGCCAGGAAACGCCGGGGGATTTCCGGTATAAATGATATAGTTTACGGTGTAATATGGCTGCATGTTATAGTGCCCCATTCCTCCACCTGCGATATCGGTACCCCACATTGGGTTACTGGCTTGTGTCTCAAAAGGGAAATCGTTTCCACCCCCACCTTCGAAACTTCCGCCGTGGTAGCCGAAATTTCCGTTGTTGATGGAGTGGCTATGCTGTGGCATTTCGTCAATGGACAATGGGTGGACGAATTCGCCTCCGGTCGCACCCAGTGTAAAGTCGGCATTGTTTGGGAAATTAGGAGTATTGCCGTCGGATTGCGTTGCATTACCAGGCCGACCAACCCCTATCAGCGTACGGCCGCAAAGGTTGGGAAGAACACCCGATCGCAACACACCAGAAAGTTCAGCATACTGCGACGGATTGATCGTTGATCCATCACATAAAAGCCATCCCGCTGGTACTTGCGACCCGGCAAATGCAACAATGGTGCCCACAGGTAAAATATTACTCATGATTTTCATTTTTTATTGGTAAATGCAAACATACAACTAGTCTGTGAAAATGCAAACGCAGTAAAGTTTCTTGAGTATTTACAATTAGTTACTCTTTCAAAACACTCCGTTCTGCCCGCAACCCTTGAAACACAGCAGGCTCATAAGGTAGCTTGCCATCATTTTTTGCCACAAATCGCGGCAAAATGCACAGTATCTGGCATTGCTGTTAAATTACTATTTTTGCAAAAGGGTGCTTGAACTCGTCCCTGGTCAATAAAATAGATACGGCATATGAAATTAGGTGCATTTTCGGTGAGTCTTAATGTGAAGGATATCAGGGCTTCAAAGCTGTTTTATGAAAACCTTGGCTTCGTTGTTTTGGCAGGAAGTCTGGAGCATAATTACCTGATCATGAAAAATGAAAATTCTCTAATTGGGTTATTCCAGGGCATGTTTCAGGGTAATATTCTGACATTTAATCCGGGTTGGGATGAAAATGGGCAAAATATTGCTGAATTTAATGACGTGCGTGAAATTCAGCAATTACTCAAGGCAAAGGGTATTAAAATTGAGCCCGAAATAGATGAAACAACAACGGGCCCGGCAAGTATTATGCTCACTGACCCAGATGGGAATATGATCTATATTGACCAGCATAGATGAGGGGTAAAAGTAAAAAGTCAAAAATTAAAAGTAAAAAGTGTGACATGGAACTGGTAGGTTCTGCGTGACTTCTGCTAACCGAGGTGTAAATTGCTGCATCAGTGCTTTACGACATTGGGCAAGAAGGTATTTACAAATCTACTTGTCGGCAGAGAGGTAGATTTGTTTTTTTAAGGTCATCTCATAAATTACGCCTGGTAGTGCAGGGCTATTCTTCATAGCCGTTATCTCAAAATTTGCCGGGAAATTGGTTTATAATTCCATCTGCGAGCATATCTGACATTTGCAAAATTCCTCCGTGAACTTTATCGTAGGCTTTTATATCGGCCTCATAGTCCTTTTTTATCCTTGCCACGGCCTCATCTGTGGTCAGTTTCAAATGGTCATGCATCATTGATTTCATTTCATCAAGTTTCCAGCGTGGGTTCGCATGACAGAAAAATGTGGATATTTCATCAGCATTTGCAGTCCATCTTTTATTTGCGCCATTTAATTTGTCTTTATCACCCGCTTTTGCGGCGTTTATTACGTCAGCAGATATTTTTATATGATCGAGTAACAAGGCAGTCAGTTTTTTTCCGGCATCTTCTCCATATACTGGTT
Source organism: Flavipsychrobacter stenotrophus (assembly GCA_947379685.1). Taxonomy (GTDB): domain Bacteria; phylum Bacteroidota; class Bacteroidia; order Chitinophagales; family Chitinophagaceae; genus Flavipsychrobacter; species Flavipsychrobacter stenotropha_B. The sequence goes on from CANCOG010000051.1 coordinate 12,460, forward strand.
TAATAGCATTGCCAATATCTTCCTGATTCTGCAACAGACGCTTTAGTGCCTGGTCTGAGCCTGGAAGTCCATCGACAAGACAGCAGATCACATTTCTTGTCCAGATGATGTGATCTTCCCATAATTTTCGCATATTAATTTTGAGATCCATGGCTTTAACACTTACCCCCTGGCTACAGGCCATATCCATTGAGGCAGTTTCGGCTGGTTTGTTCTGTTTGGAAGTGCAGCCAGCAGTAAATAATGCGCCAATAATGGCGGGAAAAAGGAAATAGACTTTACCCTTCATGCTTTTTGATTTTAAAAATGACCGATGTGCGGCACAATAATGTTGTATTAAAATCATACCCTTGTACATTAGAAGGGAAATAATGGGTTCATAAACCAGAAAGATGTTAGTGCCAATGCACTGATCGTAGAAGGCAGGTTAGCACCCAAATTCAGGTAGTTGTAGCCATCGGCACGGTTGGCCATTGCGAAATGCTGAAAAAAAAACAAGCAACCCAAATCGATGGATTGCCTGCTTTAAATTCTGAAATGTCAATTATTTGTTTTCTTCCTTGCGGGGGTTGCGGGCGAGGACTTCATCGACCATGCCATATTCTTTGGCTTCCTGGGCTGTCATCCAGTAGTCGCGGTCACTGTCTCTTTCAACTTTTTCGAATGGCTGGCCAGAGTGGAATGCGATGATGTCATACAATTCCTTCTTCAGCTTGCCAATTTCACGTGCTGTGATCTCGATGTCGCTTGCCTGTCCTTCTGCACCACCCATTGGCTGGTGTATCATTACGCGGCTGTGTTTGAGTGCGGTACGCTTACCCTTGCTGCCGGCACACATCAGTACTGCGGCCATAGAAGCTGCGATACCGGTACAAATAGTAGAAACATCGGGGGTAATGATCTGCATAGTATCATAAATACCAAGGCCTGCATAAACGCTGCCGCCTGGGCTATTCAGGTACATCTGAATGTCCCTTGTGCGGTCGGTACTTTCAAGGAATAACAACTGTGCGGTAACGATGTTGGCTACGTAATCATTAATACCTTCTCCCAGGAAAATGATGCGATCCATCATAAGGCGGGAGAATACGTCCATTGAAGCAACGTTCATTGGGCGTTCTTCAATAATGTATGGCGTTAAGGCATTTGGTGTTTTTGTAAAGGAAGAAGTATAACTATCTACAGTTAGACTACTGATGCCATGATGTTTGATGGCATATTTGCGAAATTCGTTTTGGTTCATATAAAACGTTGTTTGTGTTTTTGGTGCAAATTTTAATCCATGTTAAATGTAGTGCCAATAAGTCATAAAACAAACATAGTTTGGTGTCATTTCGCCAATTTGTCTATTGGGAATAGTAATAGGGGTGCCAAAAACCACTTTATTGATAGGCTAAGTTTTGGGAAACTAACCACAAGGGGCACGAAGGAAGACACAAAGGGCACAGAGTTTATAGCTTTGATGTTTTGGAGCACAAGGCGTTTGTCATTAACAGAGGTTTCGCGCCAAGACGCCAAGGCGCAATTCTCAGTTTATTCAAACCAGACATGTTTATTTTAAGCAAAGCCGCAAAGAAAATCCTGTTAACTTAATGACATTTGGTATTCGGGGGCAGATTTTTGAAGTCTTAGCACAAGGGCACGAAGGAAGGCACAAGGGGCACAAAGGTTTTAGCGTTGAATATTTTGATTAGCAGAAGGGACTTGATGGGAAGCTAACCTCAAATGGCACGAAAAAGATTTGCGAGGGTATCGTTAACCGTTGTTGTTTTCAGTCTTCGGAGGGAAATTGTATATTTGATTTGTTTTAGAAATACGTAATGTAATTGTTATCATCAGTGCATCCTTTGAAAAATACTACAATGAAGATCCAACATTTATTAGCGGGCGTTGCCTTAGTGTGGCTCAGTGCAGGCTTTGGTCCGGTAGCAGCCCAGCAAGTGGCCAACCCATTCGATCTGCCGGGTACTATTCCTGTTCCGGAATGGGTGCAACAAACCAACTGGGCTCACCCTAATATCCATAGTATCGATTCACTGATTGAAGTGTATAAAGGGACTGAAAAGCATGAGCGGAAGGCAGCGTCGGGTTCGCTTGCAGAGCCGGATAATGAGTTTTCTGAAGATCCGTATATGACAGCCTATATTCGTTGGAGAGGGAAAATGACTCCGTTTATACAGGCCGACGGAACTATAAAATATGATGCAGGATATCATAAAGAGCAGCTTAAAAAATCACTGGGCAACCAACGTGCAGGCAACACAGGTGGTGGCGCACTGAAAACAACAACTGCGGCTAACTGGACGGTTTTAGGTCCGACCCAGACTTACCGAAACGGCGGCAACCTGGAAAACCACCAGGCTAATATTTATTGCATGGCCATTGCGCCGTCTAATCCATCGGTTTTGTATGCCAGCAGTGAACCGGGGTCTTTTTTCCGTACTGCTGATAAGGGGTTGCACTGGACATCGGTGAGTGATACGCTGTATAGCTGTCTTTCTTCTTCTATTGCCGTAGATCCGCATAACGAAAATATTGTTTATACCTACGACGGGAGTTCCAATACTCTGCTCAAAACCACGACTGGTGGGGCTGGATGGAGTATCGTGAGTTCTTATACCTACGGTGGTGGAAATGCACTGGTCATTAACCCGAATACAGGGAGAATATTGATTGCAGGTACAACGGGTATTTATTACAGTGACAATAGTGGCACTACCTGGAGCGCTTCATCGGGCAGTACAGTTACCGGTACCATTTATGATATTGTGCAGAACCCGGTCGGGACCGATACCGTTTATGCAGTTGGGTCTACATCGGCTCACTTGCTGGTGTTGTTGCGTTCTACCGATCGTGGTTCCAGCTTTTCCAATGTTACCGGTTCGCTTTCGGCATATACAAC
>CANCOG010000052.1 GCA_947379685.1 Flavipsychrobacter stenotrophus
ACCAGATGTAAGTTTGTCCAAACCCTTGTAACCTGAGGGCACACCCGTAACATCATCGGTCTTTTTCCTTGCCTCGTCAATCTCTGTCATGGTCTTCACCAATACGTCAGCCAGGCTCTTAAAGTTTTTACGTAAGTGCTTGTCTGTTATTTCATAAAGGCCCGATTCAGCCTTATCAAGAAGGTCAAAGACGTCGGTGCTATCTTCATAAGCATCACTGATCACCCCTCCCGATATCCGTATCAGTTCCCGCTGAATGAATTTCTCCATCACAATACGGGCATGTGCCTCAACGTGCGCACTGGACAGCACGCTCATGGTTAGCCGGGTAAGGTAATAAGCACCACCCACTAACTCCAGTTCGCTCGTCTTCCTCAGTTCATCAGTTATAGTCAGCAAATCAACAGGGATACCTTTATCAAAAAGGCTACGCATGGCAGCGTAAATTTTCTGGTGTGCATCCATGTAAAAGCACTCAGCACTCTGTATGATCTCCAGCACCTGTGCGAAGGTGTCCTTTTCGAGCATACATGCACCCAGTACGGCTTCTTCCAGTTCAAGTGCCTGCGGCGGCACCTTTCCATACACCATTGTGGTGAGGTCGGGTTTGCGGCTTCTTGTACTTCCAAAATCCTTTTTAATATTTACTGCCATTATTTATTAATTGCTTATATAGTAGATAATTTCAAAAACCATCCCCAAATCCAGATTATTTTACCCAGGCGGAGCACGGTGGTGTTAAGCCTGCATTACGTAAACGTTACTAAAATTTTGCGGGGAGAGCGAAAGTAAACGTGATTTTCATAACCACAAAAAAAAACGGCCTATATAATTATCAGCCCTAAGTCCACACGCTATCCACACATTCATCCACCTAAAGTTCCGAAACATTCTCCGATATCCCCAAAGTATTTGGGTTCTACCATATAATTAACAGGATATACAGAAAACGATGTGGAAAACTGTTTTGTTAATGGGTTTTACGGTCTCGCGGGGTTTTAGTATTGAATGACTGCATCGACTAAATTTTGCCTCAATTAGTTGAAGCTGCCTTAACCATCAATAATTCAAGTTGGATTGGCCTTTTGCCGACTAAACTTTGACGCAAATATGCCTTGCAAAACCACATAACATATGGCATTTGGCGCAGGCTAAACTATTGGCTAGCATGCATATTTCAAAGCTTAATCCAGTTTACAATTCAAAAAAAAACACGACGATAACCTCAGCGCACTAGCAACAATTATCCAAACGACATATATTTGCAGGTACTGAAAAAAATGTATGCTATTCAACTCGTTCCAGTTCCTTGTGTTTTTTCCACTTGTAACTTTAATATATTTCCTTTTACCACATAAACTTCGCTGGTTTCATCTGCTGGTTGCAAGCTGTGTGTTTTACATGGCCTTCGTTCCTATCTATATAATTATATTGTTTGCTACCATTGTTATTGACTATTACGCTGGTATTCTCATTGAAAACGCACCTGACTCCAGGCGACGGCTCTACCTATCCATGAGTATTTTCGCCAATGTTGGCGTTTTGTTCTTTTTCAAGTACTACAATTTTTTTGCAGATAACTTCAATCAACTATTTGCCTGGTCCAAAGTTAACGCTGACATACCACTCCTTAAAATTATACTCCCGATAGGGCTATCGTTCCATACTTTTCAGGCAATGAGCTATACTATAGAGGTGTACAGGCGCAAACAAAAGGCAGAAAAGCATTTTGGTATCTATGCACTCTATGTAATGTTCTATCCCCAACTTGTTGCCGGACCTATTGAGCGGCCGCAAAACATGTTGCACCAGTTTCATGAAAAACACATTCATGATAACAAAAACGTAATCGCCGGGCTTCGTCTGATTATTTGGGGATTGTTCAAAAAAACCGTTATTGCCGATAGACTTGCACTACTTACCGACAAGGTTTTTGCTGACCCAAGGGCTTTTTCATCGGAGGTGCTTATTACAGCCGCCATATTTTTTTCGTTCCAGATATTTTGCGATTTCTCGGGCTATTCAAATATAGCGCTGGGTACAGCTAGGGTAATGGGCTTCGACCTTATGGTCAACTTCAATTGGCCGTTCAGTGCTAAAAGCATTTCAGAATTCTGGAGAAAGTGGCATATTTCACTCTCCACCTGGTTCAACGACTATTTATTTACCCCAATTGCGCAGTCAACCCGAGACCTGGGCATTTATGCGGTTGTTATCGCATCCCTTGCCACTTTCATGGTGAGCGGCCTGTGGCATGGTGCAGCCTGGACCTATGTAGCAATGGGTGCATTGCACGGTGTTGCAGTTGCCTATGAAGTGCTTACTAAAAAAACGAGAAAGAAAATTTTCAAAAAAATTCCAAAATCCATTGGCGACGCAATTGGGCTGATTTGTACATTTAGTTATGTAACATTCGCTTTTATCTTCTTCCGCGCCCGGACTATGAGCGATGCGTTTTATATCGTGGGTAAAATACCCACAGTATTCACGGAAATGATAAATAGGGGCAAGCCAGGTGGCCTACCGGTTGCGTGGCCAATTGGCACTAACATGCTCAGAATGTGTGTTTTGTCTATTTGCCTGCTTCAATTTATTTACCTGATTCAGAAAAAGAGAACCCTAACATCCCTGTTCGACAGCCAGTCAAGACCAATACGCTGGGTAATTTACTATGGCTTTGTTTTAACGATATTGTACCTGGGCGTTTTTCAAAACAGGCAATTTATTTATTTCCAATTTTAAGTTCGCTCGTTGCGCATGAAGAACATATATGTAAAAATGTTTATTTTTTGTCTTATCCCTTTGCCTCTTTTGTTCGCACTAGATTATCTTGTGGATCATGGGCTGAGGAAGTCAAGATATACTTATTACTCAGAATGGAACGATATATTTGACAGTAAGATCAATGCGGACCTGCTTGTGCTGGGAACCTCAAGGGCCTGGATACTTTTTTCACCAAAAGCTATGGACAGTGCCTTCCATGTTAACTCCTACAATCTGGCAATGGATGGGGCAGATTTCGATTTCGGATACAAACGTCTGAAAATATACCTTGCCCACAATAAGAAGCCCAAGACCATCATCGTCGAAGTTGGGTTTGTAAAAACACTTGTGGGCTCTGATGTTCTTCCGGGCGTGCAACAGTTCCTGCCCTATATGCGAGATTCTTCCATGTGGAATTTTGCTAACAGTAAGAATCTGTCGTTTTCCTTCTTTGACCGTCACTTTCCGTTGTATAAATACAATAACGAACTTTCCCTTATTAAGGAAGGCGTGATGAGTTACTACGGGAAGGGGTCAAGGGGTACGAAATATAAAGGGTACGAACCAAAAGTGCTGGAATGGGATAATGCGTTTAGTGAATTTCAACGCCAAAACCCTAATGGCTGGAAACCTGAGACATCGAAGGCAGCAATAGACGAGTTTTATGACTTCTTTGGATTTTGTCAGTCGAACAACATTAAGGTGATCATGGTGTATACTCCAGTGTACATTGAAGCAACAAAAATGCTGGTCCCCGAAGCAAAGGAAAAACTAATGTCCGTCTTCTACGATGTATCCAAAAAATTCAACGCTCCGTTTTACAATTATGAACAGGATTCTTTGTGTTACAACCGCGACCTGTTTTACAATTCGCAGCATTTAAACAAGAAAGGGGCTGACCTTTTCAACCCCAAATTCGTAAACGACGTAAAAAAAGAGTTCCAGTAGGCCCTACTCTTAAGCGAAATGTTTTCAATCAATTGACTTAGATGTCAGGTTATTTATTCAGCCATTCATCGGTAAAATGCCGGACATCCTTTTCCTGCGCGAACTTACCAGCGTTGTATTCAACTGACTTATTACGCGGTATTGAAAGGCTACGCCACTCCTGCCTGGTGCATAGTTTTGCAACGTATACAATTTGACCAACATGGTAACTGTAATGCGAGATTTGCCGGTTAACGGCCTCCAGCACAGTATGCCCCTCGTTGCGAATGTAAATTGTTCGATCCAGATCATTGTCAGTGATACTATCCAATGCATTGAACAGACACTTCCAGCCTTCCTCCCACATTCGTAAAATATCCGTCCGGGCCAAAGAATGCTTTTCATCGAATTCAGCATCTCGGTCTCGCCATGGCTTTTCGCCGTCGGTAGTAAGGAAGTCTGTCCAACGACTGAGCATATTGCCGTACATGTGCTTAACAATCAGCATCACACTGTTGCTATCTTCATTAGCCTGCCAGTTAAGGCTTTCATCTTCCATCTGGGCAATTGCCTTTTCACCCAGTTGCTTGTACATCTTAAACTGACGCTTAGCACTTTCTAAATAATGGATACTCATACCAACTATTTTGAGAAAATTTAAAATGATCAATTACAAATAATACTGTGCCAACAAATTGAAACTATACACAACACCAATCCCCTGGTTGAAAGTAATTGAATTGCGTTCAACCTTGAGATTGGTTCAAAGATTTTTCTATCAGCAGCGGGTTTCATTGTCGCCATAAATATTGGGACGTGCTATCTCCATAATCCGCTCAGGAAAGTTGGAGTTTTTAAACCCAACTTTCCTGTAGAGATCATGGGCGTCCTTTGTTGCCAGCATAATGCGCCTTAGGCACTTAACCCACTCAAGCCCGAATAACTCTTCCATCATTATCTTGCTTATTCCTTTACCGCGATGTTCTTCCAGAACGTAAACGTCTGCAAGATAACCGAACGAATGGTAGTCAGTAATCAGCCTGGCAAAGGCAACCTGCTGCCCATCCTTTATAGCTCCGATACAAAACGAATTATCAAAGGTTCCCATAAAAATCTCCCATGGTATGTATTTCGACCAATAAGAAACTTCAGAAAGCCATTTAAATACATCGGCAGGGTGCATCAACGCCTTATCCGTGGTTATAAGGTATCCGTTAAATTCAGTATTCACTATCTGCATTACTTATAAAATATAGTTCCATTTATGCGTATCTTCAACGATTCCTTTACGTATTTCTGTCAGCCAATCTTTCAGCTTATACATCATAGCGTCCTTTCCGGTATAACAATTGTAAGACTTACCTTCAATATTAAAACTTTCAATCGGAGCAATAACAGCCGCAGTGCCCGCACCAAACGCCTCAACCTTTTTTCCTGACTCACAAGCTGCGACTAGCTCTTTCAAGCTGATGGCCCTTTCTTCCACTTTAATCCCCTTATCTTTTGCTATGCCCACGAGTGAGTCGCGTGTGACGCCATCTAGTATGGTTCCAGACAAAGCAGGTGTGATCAGTGTATCATCGATATAGAACATCGCATTCATCGTTCCTGACTCTTCAATAAACTCATGATTTTTAGCATCCGTCCAAAGGATCTGATCAAATCCTTCTTCCCTTGCCAACTGAGTGGGAAAGTAAGCACCACCATAGTTGCCCCCACACTTTGCAGCTCCAGTACCGCCTTCAGCTGCACGCACAAAATGAGTTTCCACTTTTACTTTGAGCGGATTGGCATAATACTGATATGCCGGCGAGCAAACGATCATAAACATATATTCATCTGCCACCTTTACCCCTATCCTGCCCTCACTGGCGATCATAAATGGTCTTATATATAACGAACCGTCTTCTTCGGTGGGGATCCAGTCTCCATCCAGACTCACCAGTTGATGCATTGCTTCACGAAACAAATTCTCCGGTACCCTGGGCATACACATGCGATCAAGCGATTTGCAAAATCGGTCGTAATGCTTGTCGAGCCTGAAAATGTTGATCTTGCCATCATCAGTCACGAACGCTTTCATCCCTTCAAATACAGTTTGTCCGTAGTGGAGACATAATGCCAAAGGGCTCAACACAATATCATGGAAAGGCGCTATACGCGCTCCCGACCAGGTGCCGTTTTTATATTCCGCTATAAACATGTGCTCAGTAGGCACCTTACCAAAAGGTACGGTTTTGGTATCCGTAACTGCCCTTTCTTCGCGGCGGGTAATTGAAATGCTGTACTCCATACGAGTTCGTTTTAATTGGTTTATGATACCTCCGGCAGCGTCTCTGGGAACGCGTCAGGAGCTTTTGCCTTATTAACGGGTAAAGAACTGTTGTGTTGCATACGGTAACCTTTGTTTACCATGAAAACACTTATTATGATAGCCACGAAAGCCAGCACTGTATATAGATTAAGTGGCTCATTCAAAACAAAATAGCCAAGTACTACTGCGACAAGAGGGTTGATATATGCATAAATTGTTGCGATGCCAACTGGTAATTTACTCAGCGTATACATGTAAGCGGAATATGCGAGTACGGAACCAAAAATAATGAGATAGATCAATGCAATCAAGCCTTCCCTATTCCACGGATCGAAATGCGAGAGGTCGTCTATACCCGGGCTGATCATAAGCATAAAAACTCCACCAAAAAACAACTGCATTCCCGAGTTAAAAAAGGGGTTAACAGGGTCAGTATTCTTTTTATTAACTATACTGCCTAACGCCCAGGACGCTGTCGCTACCATTGTTGCAAACACACCAAACAGATAGGCTTTGTTGGATAAGTCACTGATATTTTGTCTGAATATTAGCGCAACACCTAAAGTGCCCAAAAACATACCTCCACCAATCATTCCGTTAAACCGATCTCGCCGGGATATTGCAAGATTAAATAAAACCGCAAAGATGGGCATGATAGAACAGATTAACGCTGCTACACCACTTGGAATCGTCCGTTCTCCCCAGGTAACCAGCCCATTGCCGATGGTCAGCATCAGGAAGCCAACGAGCATCTGCCGCAAAATATTGCGCATTGAAGTGTCCACTTTACGATTAGCAAACAACGCAACCGCCATTAGAATAATCCCCGACAAAAACTGCCTGACACCTGCAAAAAGAAACGCAGGAAAATGCATTACACCAATGCGTAGTGCAAGGTAAGTCGTACCCCAAACTATGCAGACAAATATGAGTGCGATGTAAGCCTTGGTGTTAGTTTTCATTGGTCAGATTGATTCCAACACAAAAGTGAAAAATATTTTCCAAACAAAACAGACACAATTTTCCTATTTTTGACCATAACAGTTTGAGTTATGAACAACACAGCAAAACCTAAAAGTGACCATCTATACCTGCAAATTGCTGAAACGTTTCAGCGGCAGATACTGGATGAGGTACTCAAAATTGGTGATAAATTGCCTTCTGTCAGGCTTCTGAGCAAGGAACATGCATTGAGTGTCAGCACTATATTGCAGGCGTATTATCATCTCGAAAGTAAGGGGCTAATCGAATCGCGTCCGCAATCGGGCTATTATGTGAGCTTTAACCCGTCACGCTTCCCTAACAAGATTGGCAAGAGCAACCCGCTCCAAACTGTCAAATCAAAAAATGTAGAAGCTATAATCGCCGAAGTCTATGACGACTTCTCCGCACAGGATGTGGTTAAATTTTCCTTAAGTGTACCCGCACCAGAGATACTACCACTAGCAAGATTGAATAAGGCAATGATCCAGGCCCTGCGTGACCTCCCGGCAAACGGAACAAGTTATGAACAGGTACAAGGAAATGAACTGTTACGCCGACAGGTGGCACGCTGGAGCATGCACTGGGGTGGCAATCTGCAACCCGATGATCTCATTACAACCTCGGGGTGCATGAATGCAATCTCCTACTGCCTAATGGCATTGACAGAACCTGGAGATACCATTGCCGTTGAAAGTCCAGTTTATTTCGGTATGCTAAGGTTCGCACAAAGCATAGGTTTAAAAGTACTGGAGTTGCCCACTCATCCAGATACCGGAGTAGACCCCGACGATGTCAAAAAAGCATTGGAGCACCACAAGTTAAAAGCTTGCTTTCTTGTCACAAATTTTAGTAACCCTTTGGGCTACTGTATGCCTGATGAACAAAAGGAAGCAATGGTGCGGCTATTGTCCAAACATGGTGTACCCTTGATAGAAGACGACCTTTATGGAGATGTATATTTTGGCAATAAGCGGCCCCGATCATGCAAAAGTTATGACGAAGAAGGAAACGTGCTGTGGTGCAGCTCCATCTCTAAAACGCTTGCACCTGGATATAGAGTCGGCTGGGTGGCTGCCGGCAAATATACTGACAAGGTAAAACGACTGAAGTTATATCATAGCATAACATCTGCGACGGCTCAGCAAGCAGCAATTGCCAGCTTCCTTGCCACCGGGCGTTACGAACACCACTTACGAAAATTGAGACAAACACTGCATTCTAACAGCCTGCAATTTATCAGGGCTATTGGCAATTACTTCCCCAATGAGATAAAAATAACCAATCCCCAGGGAGGTTTTATTCTTTGGATAGAACTTAGCAAACATATTGACACCTACCAACTATACCAGGAAGCAATGCAACAGAAAATAAGCATTGCCCCCGGAGCAATGTTCACACTTCAGGAAAGATATCAAAACTGCTTCCGTTTAAGCTACGGCATGGAATGGAATGCTACGATTGATCTTGCACTTAAGAAACTGGGCAATCTGATAAAAGGTATGATGTAGCAACGGATTACGAGATTTGTCAACAACTGAAAAGGGAAGGCCGCAAATATTTGCGGCCTTCCCTTTTATCAAATGAATATTTGTCTATTATTCTTCAGTATCCTTTGCTGGCTTTTTAGCACCAGGTGCGGCTGGTTCGTCTTCAGCTTCGTCCTCCATATGGAGATTCTTTTCCTGCTGATCCATAGATCCTGGCAATGCGCTGTTAAAGAGTACACGACGAGTTGGCAAATCACCAATGATACGGAATTCTGTACGGCGGTTAAGCTGGCGACCTTCCGGATTATCCTTGTTACCATCGATAGTTTCAGAAGCAACCTTATTTTTAGAACCAAGTCCTTTTGCTACCATCCTTGTCCTGTCTACACCATTCTTTTCCAGATAGTCAAGTACAGACTGTGCACGACGTTGAGAAAGTGGATTGTTGTACTCATCGGTTCCCTTACCATCAGTGAAAGAATAAATTTCAACCTGAATAGAAGGATTGTCCTTCATGAAGTTCACAAGTGTATCCAATGAAGCAACTGATTCTGCGCGCAGAGTAGCCTGGTCGTAATCGTAATAAATATTGCTCACACTGAAACTATGCTTGATACTATCGAGGAATATTGTAACATGTACAGTATCATCTGGATCAGAGCGTTTAACAGACATTGTGCTAACTGTAGCGCGAGAAGATGTATATCCTGGCTTGTCAGCTGTAAGTACATAAGAATGATTACGCTGCATGTTGAACAGGAAGTTACCATCTTCAGAGTTGTAAGTATTCATCTCACCTCTCTGGTCTGCCATTTTCACAACGGATTGTGGCATGATCTCCTGAGTTTTCTTACTAACAACCTTTCCAACTACTACGAGACGTGGCTCGCTCTGTATACGCCAAATGTCATTACAACATGTTGGGTTCTTCAAAGCTGTAGTTCCTATACGGTTAGAAACGACATAAGCATCTGGCTTACCTACGGGATCTTTAATGTAGTAGAATTCGTCAGCAGATGTGTTAATCGGATAACCCATGTTCTGTACGTTAGTATAACGTGAAGGGCCACCATCGGCAGAATAAATGTCAAAACCTCCGAATGATTTTCTACCGTTAGAAGCAAAGTAAAGCTTGTTTACCCTTGAATCATAATAAGGAGTAACCTCGTCCATCTTGGTATTAACTTGCTTACCACAGTTCTGAGGACGACGGAAAGTACCATTTCTTGGGTCAATGATAGAATACCAAATATCATATCCACCACGGCTTTGCAGCTTACGGTCAGATGCAAAATAGATTACTTCTTTCTTTCCAACCTTAGCTACGAAAGGAGTAGTATTAGAACGACCACCATCAGCATCACCAATGAATACTGGCTGAACTGGACCCCAATTCACCAAATCAAATTGAGAGTAATAGATATTACACCTGAACATGAAGGAGTCACCTATAGTACACCTTGTGAAGTAGAACCTATCACCACCTGGGCTGTAACAGCCATTTCCTGTTTCACCAAGTCCGTCGAAGGTGCCATATGCGTCAGTAAATGGAACTGGCCATTGAAATGAATCAACATACCCTGGTTGTTTGTGTGCCAACATAAAATGCTGTCTGTTGTGCTCTTCACCTTTTCCTGGATTTTTCTTGTGCCATTCAACCTTTGCATCGTAACCAACATAACCATGATTAGAATTAATAGTTGCAAACAAAAGTGCTGTATCGCCCAATGGATAAGGAGAAAGTTCAGTATAAGGTGAGTTCACATTAGGACCACAGTTGATGATATTCACAGGCTGAGGATCTTTAATTGAAACCATAGCCATGTTACAGCCATCAATTTCAATTTGAGCCTGCTTCTTCATGTCTTTCATTTCCTTCTGGGTGATCAACCTGTTGAACTTGTCTTCCTTGTTCGCAGAGGTTTTCTTATTATCCGTCAAGAACTTGTTAAACCAAACAATTGCTTGCTGGTATTCACCTTGTTGCTTAAACATTTGACCGGCAAAAAAAGCTGATCTTGGATAATCTTTTTTATCCAGATTATATGTTTCCACGTAGTAGTGGGCAGCTGGTACATAGTCACGGGTTTTGCTGTAGCATTCTCCTAATATATACGCATAAAACGGGTTACGCTCATCCCTGCTTTTGAGGTCCTGATAATAATCGACGGCATTGAAATAGCTACCTTCCCGAAATAATCCCAGGGCCAGGCCCAATTCCTTTTCAGGGGTTTCTATCCTTAAAGGGTCATTGTTCGCATTACGGACTTCAATTTTTCTTTTAGTCTGGGCATTTAAATTATATTGAGCAGTAACAAGTGTTGTTGCTAAAATAAGGAACAGCCAATTTTTTCTCATGTTTGTGAGCGTTGATAACGGAGATAAAAGTATAAATTGGTTTTTAAAAAAAGAAGGGCTTACAAAAAAAAAGTACAGCCCTTCAAAAATAAGTATGATTTTAACCTAAAAACGACCGCATGGTATAGAGCGCCACTTGCTGAGTTTGTATGGATTGATGTACCTGAGGGCAATTTCAAATCCACCGTTGCCGTTGCTCACAGTGTTCAATGAAGAAATATTGTAGTCGTACCCGAGGCCTACACGGAAATTAGAATACTCAATACCAGCATTGATCAGCACGGCATCTTCGTTACGCAACCAACCACCTAGAAAAACGGCAGGAGTAAAGTGCGTATCACCGAATTCGTTGGTAAGAGCATAGTGGAACTCATTCCCTGCGATCATTTCAGTGGCAGCTGCCTGATACTGGAACAAAACTGCCGGGCGCAGGCTGAGCCTGTCTGCGATATTCCAGATGATACCTAACTCACCTGTATAACGCATGTCCAGTACCGCGTCACTGTTTTGCTTCTTAAGGATAGCATCAGTAGGTTGGTTCAAGTTATTCGCACCAAGTCCGATAGTATAGCTAAAATTCTGGCTGGCAGCCTGTGAAAAGCTGATACCAGCATTGATCAGGAAATAGTTTACTGAACTGCCCAAACCGAGTTTGTACTCAGCTGTAGTACCCTGATCAAAGGCCCCGTTATGGAACTCATCACCAAAGAACAACTTAGAAAGATCTATGCTTTTTTGAGCATACCCAGCCTGCAAACCAACAGCAAGGTCACTCCCTTTAAAGTCGCCTTCATTGCCGCCAAAAGTCTTGTGATAGGCTATGGAAGCTAACGCCGTCAGATTAGACAGATTACCGTCGCCGGCCTGATCTTTGTAGACCTGAAGGCCTCCTGCCAGATAATCGCCATGCCCGTTACTGTGAATAGGCATGTCTACTGATGCGCCATAGGTTTTGTAGGGCACGGTTACACTCCCCCACTGACTCCTGTAAATAGCGTTTGCACGCACTTTTCCATAGAACATCCCGGTGAAGGCAGGGTTGATAACCAGCGGCTGCATATCAAACTGCGAAAAATGTATGTCCTGGGCAAAGGTTGCAGGGCCTGATAGCACAAGAGCTGCAATACATAAACGGCTGATAATATTCTTTCTGTTCATTTTATATACTTATCTTATTTTACCTGATTAATGTCAAATTACCTTGTTTCACAAATGTTCTGCCCGTTAATGTTACTGCCTGAACTTCGTAAACATAAACACCAAATGGCTGAGGCTGGCCTTTAAAAACGCCATCCCATCCTTCATCTATGTTAGTCGTTTCAAACAACAGGTTCCCCCAACGGTTGAAAATACGGAAATAATTTAAAGTAGCAATACCTTTCTTTATAATTTTAAATTCATTATTCGGCCCTGTGCCCGGTGTTAAGGCATTTGGCAAAGCCAAAGTTGACTCCGGATTGACTATAACATCAATAGAATCGTCGACAAAACAGCCGTTTTCAGTAATCCCGTGAACTGTGTATTTTGTACTGATCTGAGGCGAAGCAATAGGGTCAGAGGTATGAACCTCACTGAGACCAGCTGGCGGGAACCATAAGAATGACGTACAGTTCGTAGATGGCTGAATATGGTAACTTTCACCAGGATAAAGAGTAACAGAATCTTCCAGTAACATTACTGCTGCCGGGAACACTGTAGCCGTATAATGGAAAGTGTCCTTACATCCATTAGCACTTGTAGCTATTACTGTATACACCTGGCTGGTAATTGGGCTTACCACTGGGGCACTACCTACACTATCGTCCAGATAGAGCGATGGATACCAATGATAAGAAACGCCGGCCGGACCGGTAGGAGCCAATGTAGCAGATGTATGAGGACAGAAGCTATTATTATCAGGAATCATAGAAGCAAAATTGCCCGGAAACACAGTTACCACCGCAGAGTCATTAGATGTACAGCCTGCCGGTGTGGTTACATTTACATAAAGCTTAGTTGTAGCATTTCCACTAAAAACAACAGATGCGCTGGTGGTATTATCCAGGTCGGCAGGCGGTGTCCAGGCATATGTATAACTAGCGAACCAAGCGGGGCTAACAGAAGCGCGGATATGGAGCGTGTCGAATTGGCACAACAACCTGTTACCACCAATGTACACCGATGGCGTTGGCTGAACTGAAATATTAAGCGTTGCATGGATATCGGGACAACGATGGAACGAAGCAGTTACAGTATAAAGTGCCGAAGTATCTGGTGTGATATAGGCATTGAACACATTACTTACAGCGATGCCGGCGGTTGGTATCCATTGGTAAGTAAATGCCGGATTGCCTCCGAACCCTATTGCCTGAACTGATTTCCCTTTACAAATTTGTGTATCGGTTGGAGATACTGTGATAGAACTTGGCAACACCCAAATATTAATTACATCGGTAATTGAACAGGATGCAGCTTTCGGGTGCACAGTAACAGAATAGGTATGTAATCCCAGCGTCGTTGGCAAAATTACAGGATTAGGCAATGTATCATTACTTACATCAACCGAAGAAGGAGCCAACCACTGGTAATGATAATAGTTACCGCCTGAAACTGAACCTGGCACTGTTAAGTCAAAAACATCTGTCATTCCCAGACAAATTGTATCAATAATAGAAACAGGATGTGCCGGTGTATCTACTTCAATGTTGAAACCCTGAACCATATCAGGACAATGTGCGTATGAAGCTGTTACTATATAGTTGGTAGATACGATAGGCGCGAGTGTCGGATTTTTTAAAGTAGTACTGGAAACGCCCGCTGCAGGAGTCCATAAATAACTGAATTCGTTTGAACCTGTGATGCTTGCCTGTACATAATTGCCAATACAAATAACGGTATCAACATTATTAAGTACAAATGGAGGCAGCGTATGTACATGCACAGTAGCAGTTCCGGCACAAACCGGATCAGTTACCGGATTTGCAGTTACTGTATATATAATATCTCCGGCTACTGCAGGGTTAACGACAGGATTAGAGATCAATGCATTACTCAAATAAGTTGGCGGCGACCAGGAATAGTTATAGGTGATGCCAGACGGAGACGCATATGCATGTAACAATACAGGTATACCTACGCATGTATTAACCACTGGTGAGTCAACAGTAACATTTGGTGGCGGTGGATTTTTTAATGTGTCCGGGCCCTTAATCACGGTTGGGCATAGGCCTACCTTCACCCATATATTATCATAGATACCCGCACCGAGGCCTGATATTGTAATAGTATGAGCCGAAGAAACACCCAACGCCATCGGCGGTTGTGTAACTCCGTTTTTGTCAAAATGGACCGTATCAAGGAATCCCGTTTGCAGCCCATATAGGGTTAGGGAACCATCGAAATAACCGCAGACCGTTGGGTTAGTAAACGTGACACTGTCGAATGAAGGATGATATACATCTACAGTTATCGTTCTGTGTTCAACAGGGCAACCCAATGCAGCGAGGGCGGTACAAGTCAGCGTATATGTGGTAGTATTAGATGGATTTAACACTGTGTTTAAAGCTGTATCGTTTGCTACTGTAGCACTTGGCGTCCATTGATAGGAAAGTAAGCTGTTGAACATTGAATCGCCTGCTGCCCTTACATTAACTATCTGACCACCACAAATAGAGGTATCGGGTGTAATGATCCGGTAAGAAAATGAATCTAGTATTGACATGGTAGCCAGTGGACCGTTAACCCAAACACCAGGGTGACATGGGTCCTGTATCTGAATTTGCAACAAAACAACCTTTGTACCAGCAACTGAAACATTCAACGGGTTGATATTTAACGTAGTTCCTGTTGTATACGGCGCAATAATCACACTGTCAATAATCGTTGAGTAATCATAGCCATTGATTGCTGTACCACCAATTACATACTTAATCACTATAGGAGTGTCTTGTGCGACTGGCGTGGTGAAGGTAAACACTGCACCTGCACAACCTCTTACACAATAAGGTAAGCCGCTCAGGCCTACCGCACTAATGTTTACCGAGGTATTTGAAGTAAGACTTCCTGCTTCAAGAAACACACCTGAATCAAGCGCGTGGTCTGATGCGTCGGCAACACCCAACTTAAGATGATAGGTGTCGCAAGGACTAACCCGGGCTATTGCATACAATGGCGTAGTAAGACCGTCGTAAGTTATTGTAGTTCCCGATCCGTTATGTACGTAGTAGGCGCAAAAAGGTGAGCCAGAGCCGAGAGCGGTGCAGGTAGACATTGTACCACCACCTGTTGGTCCGCAGTTCACACTATTGATACAAACAGGAATAGAAGTACCCGGTACCTTTGCAAGATTTGTTGGAGTAGAGAATGCGCCACCAGTGATAAAGAAACCGAACACGTCATTAAATGTAGT
>CANCOG010000053.1 GCA_947379685.1 Flavipsychrobacter stenotrophus
AAATTCGATAAGGTGTTGGAAATAGGAACAGGCAGCGCCTATCAGGCATGCGTGTTGGCCGAGTTGGGCGTATTGCTATACACCATTGAAAGACAAAAGGCACTTTACGATCACGTTGGCAAATTCTTCTTCCTCAGTAAGTACCCCAATATTAAACGCTTTTATGGCGATGGCTATGAAGGATTACCGTCATATGGCCCTTTTGATAAGATCATTGTTACGGCTGCGGCCCCGTTCATTCCACCAAAACTCATTGAACAACTAAAACCCGGTGGGATTTTCGTAATTCCGGTTGGCGAAGGATCTGCCCAAAAAATGTTACGGCTTACCAAGGATGCGCAGGGTAACATAAAGGAAGAGACAACCGGCGATTTTTCGTTTGTACCGATGTTGCAGGGGAAAAATAAATAAGTATTCCATGTCGCCTATGTTGTCAAGGAATCCAGGGTCATTTGTTACTTAATATTTGAGCCACCCCTCCTTACCACTCGCCACTGCCATTTGGTTGGAAATGTCATTTATGGAATTTATCCCATTCTGCGTCTTTAATGACAATTACAATCACGAGTGTTACATTTGCACCAGAAAAATAAAATATGAGCAGGGAAGACAATCAGGACCAGGCTGGCAAGAGTCGATTTCAAATGATAGCCGACATGGCAATGGGGGCTTTATATGTCGTTTTTGGCTGCTGGATTTTAGTGGTTAAAAAATTTGGAAACTTTGAACTCACCGGCACACTCGCTTATTGCATGATAGGCTTGTTGCTGGTTTATGGCGGCTTCCGGCTATACCGTGGATTTTCGGCCTACAAAGCCAGTAAGAACATTGGTGATGGAAACAATAATTGAAAGCTATTCTAGTTTTAATTGTTGTACCCTCCATGCAATAACCAAAAACAGATAGTATTCAATCTATAATTTCCCCGTTAGGGAAGAATCTACTGGAACTGGCATATTTTGATGCAGGAACATTGCCCCCAACGGCTGTTAAATTATTGTTACAAACGTGAAATTTAATTTACATCTTTTTTGAATTATCAGTAAAATTGTGCCTCTATGCGTTGGTTGCCGGTTATCGTTTGTATTTTAGCCCTTAGTGCCCTCGGCGTGTCGTGCAGCGATAACGAACCACCCCGAGACACCTTCTCAACGGGTGCAATAGATGTGAGTGCAGACGAAACGTATCGTTCGGTAATTGAGTCTCAATCGAAGGTCTTCGACAGCAGTTTTCCTAACACCAGAGTAACCATACATTATAAGTCAGAAGGTGAATGTTTCAAAGATTACTTTGAAAACAAAGCCCGCGTAATACTTGTTACCCGCGAACTGACAAAGGATGAAAAAGAGATTGCCAAACAGAAGCAATTCTTCGCATCTTCGGTTGCACTGGCGAAAGACGCTGTGGCGGCCATAGTGAATAATGAGAGCCCGGATAGCTTGCTGAGTGTTGAGCAATTGAAGGCGATAGTTACAGGCACCTATAAAAAGAAATACACAGTAGTATTCGATAATCAGTCATCAAGCCTGGTCAGGTATATCACCGACACCTTATTGCAAGGGCAGCCTTTGGGCAAGAATGTTTTTGCAGCAAAAGGAGGCAAAGCCGTGCTGGAATATGTGCAGAAAAACCCTGATGCCATTGGCTTCGCTGGACTTGGAGATGTATCTGATACTGCAGACGTTAACAATACTGGGGCATTTGTTAAAAGTGTACGGATAGTTTCTTTGTATAATGAAGAATTCAAGGTTTATTTACAGCCGTTTTTAGCCTATATCGGGCTTAAACAATACCCACTTGTAAGGAAACTATATTATGTGAGCAGAGAAAGCTATGCGGGACTTGGCACGGGGTTTGCAAACTTCTTATCAGGGCCACGAGGTCAGCTAATTTTTGCACACGCCCATTTATATCCTCTTCGTATGGAAATAACAATACGAGATGCTGAAATTGGGAATGGAAACAAATAACTTTGCGCGTCCTTTCATTTTTGAGGCCCGGTAAAACAATTTTTTAAAAGTAAACGACACAGTTGCTAATATGAAAAGAATAATGATGATGACAGCAGGTATTGCTTTTGCATTATCTGTATCCGCACAACAGCCCGGGCTGGATAACGGAATTAAATTGTATAACTACAAAAATTACCAGAGCGCCCAGAAAGTGCTGACGCCACTTTCTGTTAAAGATCCTATTGCCAACTACTACCTGGGGCTATCTTACCTGGAAATGGGTAATATCAATAAGGCTAAATACCAGTTTGAAAAATACCCTGACGATCCGGCGAATATCTCCGGTACAGCAAGAATTGCCTTTGCCAATAAGGATATGGATAAAGGTATGACGATAGTAAAGGACCTCGCAGCAAAAGCCAAGAAAAAAGAATGGCAACCGCTACTTTATGCAGGCGAAGCATTAACCTATTCAGAAGGCACCGATTACCAACAGGCCATACAATATTATAAGGATGCCCTTACCAGGAATCCTTCGGATGTGGAAACCCACATTGCATTGGGTGATACTTACCGTAAATTAACCGGTGGTGGTGGTGAAGCGATGACCAATTACGAGTTCATCACTGAAAAGCAGCCTACTAATTCATTAGTGCTCAGCCGTATAGGCGACCTTTGGTATGAAGCACGCAATTACCCAAGCGCATTGGAATCATATGGTAAGGCAAAGGATGCCGATGCGACTAACCCATTGCCATACAAATCTTTGTCATTGGCTTACCAGCGTACTGGTAAATACGATGTGGCGTTGACGAATATTCGCAAGTATATCAGCCTTTCCGATAACACGATTGCTGACCAGGTTACATTTGCCGAGGTACTGTACCTTGCTAAAGCATATTGCGAAGCAGTTAAGGTTGCCTCTGACCTGCTTACTCAGGAACCGCCTGCCGATAAAAAAGTATCACTGATTGGTATTATGGGCTTTTCACAGGCCGATTGCGGTGATTCAGTTGAAGCGCAGAAAACTCTTGCAAAGTACTTTTCTATGCAGAAGGCTAAGAACATTACACCAGGTGCTTATATTGAATATGGCAAGCTGTGGTTAAAACTCAATAATCTGGACTCTGCAAGCTACTATTATACAAAGGGGATTGAAGGAGATACGACAAAAAACAAAACGGACATCTACCGCCAGATCGCTGAAGCGTACAGGAGCAAGAAAGAGTATTGCAAATCGGCTGAATGGTATAACAACCTGATAAAAAGCAACCCTGAAACCCAGGCGCTCGATCAGTTCTGGTGTGTATATATGTATTACTACTGCCGCGATTGGAAATTGGCAGTAACTGCTGCTGAGCGTTTTGAAGGTAAGTTCCCCGATCAGCCTCCTGCATTCTACTGGCATGGTCGTATTCTCGCCGCTATAGATTCTGACGCAACTACAGGAGCAGCGGTTCCAACTTACGTAAAATGGATTGAGAAGCTGGGTGCTGACGTTGACAAAAAAGAAAAGAAAGCTGACGTTGGCCGTGCTTATGGTTACATGCTCGTATACTACTACAACGCAAAAGACAAGGAAAATGAAAAGTTGTACATGGATAAGCTGAGAGCCCTTGACCCAGCCGATGCAGTTCTGAAACAAATTGAAGAGGCCGAAAAATCTCCTGGTGCCGCACCGAAAAAGGATGCTAAACCGCCGGTTAAAAAGAAATAGTTTTTTTAAATATTTTAGAAAGCCACTCCGTCATGCGGAGTGGCTTTTTTGTTTTGCTTCTTGCAGGCAAATCCCAAAATGCAAAAATTTTTACCGTTCGTGAAAAAAATCGACCGTTCGTTACTTTTTTGAAACCTACCATTGCAATTTTATTACTTTTATGACAATGAAAATACTCAAAAATGAAAAATATATTCGCTCGTCTATTTTATCGTTATACCCCCTTGCTGTTATTTGCCTTAATTTATAGCACAGCAAATTATTCACAGACAATTTCAACAATTGCAGGCACGGGAACGGCCGGATACAGTGGCAATGGAGGTGCGGCTACGGCGGCAAAGTTACAACGGCCTGAAGATGTCTTTATTGATGCCAGCAACAACGTTTATATTGCAGATGGCGGTAATAGCTGTGTTAGAAAAATAAACTCTTCAGGTATAATCACCACTGTTGCCGGGACAGGTTCATCCGGTTATAGTGGCGATGGCGGACAAGCTACAGCAGCAACTTTCAGGCAAATTACAAGCGTCATTTTAGATGCGTCCGGGAACATTTATATAGCGGACATGAGCAACCATCGCGTGAGACAAGTAAATACATCTGGGGTAGTCAATACAATTGCCGGAAACGGGTCTCCTGGTTATAGTGGAGATGGAGGACAAGCTACTGCAGCAAAATTAAGCAACCCACTCAGCATGGTTCTAGATGCAAGCGGTAACTTGTATATTGCTGATGGAGGAAACAATGTAATACGCAAGGTAAATACGTCAGGTATTATCACAACGATTGCAGGTGGAGGGGGGAGTCTGGGAGATGGCGGGCCGGCGACAGCAGCACAATTTTCCTGGCCCAGGAGTTTGGCGATGGATGCGAGCGGCAACATGTTTATCGCAGATGAATACCATCATCGTATTCGAATCATAAATACATCAGGGACTATTAACACGATTGCCGGAACTGGAACGCCTGGATTTAGTGGTGATGGAGGACCTGCAACCGCCGGTAAAATAAATTATCCGACCGGAGTAGATATCGATGCCAGCGGAAATATTTATGTTGCCGATTTTTACAACCACGTAGTAAGAAAAATAAATACCTCAGGAATCATTTCGACTGTTGCGGGTACTGGAGGATCGCCAGGCTATAGCGGAGATGGAGGACCGGCAACGGCCGCTAAATTGAACGATTGCGCCGGCGTAATGGTGAGCAGCAGCGGGAATATATATGCTGCTGATTTTCAAAATAATGCTATCCGGGAGATATCAGTCTGCACCCTACCAGCAGCAGGCACTATCGCTGGCTTAACAACCTATTGCGTGGGAGATACTTCGACCTTAACAGCGGCAGTATCAGGCGGCACATGGACCGTTACCAACGCACATGCTTCCATTTCCGGAGGACTTGTTACAGCAATTTCAGCGGGAACCGACACAGTTAAATATACTGTTTCAAATTCCTGTGGCTTTGCCGTTGACTCTGTAACAATTACCATTAACCCCCTACCCAATGCCAGCACTATCACCGGCACTTTGACGACGATGTGTGTAGGAGCATCAACAACCCTTACCGACACTGCTTCGGGCGGTCGCTGGAGTACAGTGAATAGCCATGCGACGGTGACAGCATCGGGAGTTGTTACAGGAGTCTCAGCCGGGGTGGACACCATTTTATATTCCGTAACAAATTCCTGTGCAACGGCTACGGCATTTTATACCATTACAATAAACCCGTTACCCAATGCGGGAACAATAACAGGGCCTGCGTCAGTTTGTGTGGGCGGCAGTACAACGTTTACAACAACTGGCAGCGGTGGTTCCTGGAGTATTTCCAATGCAAGTGCAACGGTTACTTCCGGTGGAGTCGTTACTGGTGCTTCTGCCGGCATTGATACTATCTACTATACAGCCACAAATTCATGCGGCACAGCCGTTGCAACTAAAATTGTAACTATCAGCCCCCTACCAAATGCAGGAAGTATTTCAGGATCCGTTACGGTGTTGTGCGCCGGGGCAACAACCACATTAACCGAATCTGTATCTGGAGGAACCTGGTCTGTATCAAATACTCATGCCACAATTAATACCTCAGGACTCGTGACTGCAATTTCAGCAGGCACAGATACCGTAAAATATTCCATTACCAATTCCTGTGGTACCGCTATTGCGACCTACGTCATTTCGATCAATCCACTACCCAATGCGGGAACAATCTCTGGCTCCGCAACAGTATGCGCTGGAAGTAATGTTATATGGACAACCACAGGTAGTGGTGGTACCTGGAATGCATCTAACGGGACCGCATCCGTTTCAGGAGGCGTAGTAAGCGGTAATACTGTGGGAACCGACACTATCAGCTACACATTTACCAACTCGTGCGGAACCGATGTTGCAACAAAACCCATAACTGTTTTGCCACTCCCGGATGCGGGAACTATTTCCGGCACTGGAACTACCGTATGCGTAGCTGCGACTCTCTCGCTGGCCAATACCGCAACGGGCGGCACCTGGAGCGTAACAAATACCCATGCATCCATTTCCGGGGGACTGGTTACGGGCGTGTCTGCCGGCACAGACACTGTTCTGTATACTGTTACCAATTCCTGCGGGACGGCTGTTAGCACCTACGTCATAACTATTAACCTACTGCCCTATGCAGGCACGCTATCGGGCCCAACAAATGTTTGCGCTGCTTCGACCATTACCGTCAGTACGACGGTTGGCGGGGGCATTTGGTCGTCCAGCACCAGCAATGCTTCTGTATCAGGTGGCGTTGTAACCGGTGTTGCGCCAGGCACTGCAATTATCAGTTACGCGGTTACCAACAGCTGCGGGACGGACCATGCAACCTTGTCAATATCTGTGAACCCAGTGCCAGTACCAATAACGGGAACAATGGCCTTTTGCGCAGGTGCTTCAGTTACTCTGACAGATGCGACAACCGGCGGAAGTTGGACCAGCAGCAACACTACAGTTGCTACCGTTGACCCTTCCAGCGGCATAACAACAGGTATTTCGGCTGGGGCAACCACAATAACTTACGATCGCATGGGCTGTTTGGCCCTTGCTTCCATTACTGTTAATCCACTCCCTGTTGCCATCATCACCCCTCTCGGTGATACAACCATGTGTCCCGGGGATTTTGTTGTGCTGTCTTCCAGTTTCGGAACAGGTTACAGTTATCAATGGTATACAGGAGCCGGGCCCATATCAGGAGAGACCAACGACTACTACCTGGCTACTACTGCAGCAAACTATAGCGTATTTATTACCAACACCAATGGTTGCCAGGCTTATTCATCCCCTATGGATGTAAGCATAAACCCTGCGACCGCATCTCTTACCGCAGCCGGACCTACTACCATTTGTAGTGGCAACAGCACTGCGCTCAACGCCAATACCGGCACAGGCCTTTCTTATCAGTGGATGCTGGCAGGTGCCGGCATAACAGGTGCAACCGGATCGGTCTATAATGCTGTAACAGCAGGAAATTACAATGTGATTGTCAGCAATACGGCAGGTTGTTCGGCAACATCAACTCCGGTAACCATTAATGTACTTCCGGCTCCGTCTTCTACAATTGTTGCCAGCGGCCCGCTTACTTTCTGCAGTGGCGGCAATGTCATTATTACGGCCGATACCGGCGCAGGCTATAGTTATCAATGGCAGGTTGGCGGAGCAAATATCGCCGGTGCAACCAGTATAAATTATACTGCCAATTCAACAGGTAATTATCAGGTAGTTGTTACAAATAGTTTCCCGTGCAGCAGTACATCAACAACTGCAACTGTCACCGCCTTAGCATTGCCAGATGCCACCATTTCAACAAGTGGTTCATCCACTTTTTGTGTTGGCAGCAGTGTATTACTTAATGTACCTGCAATAAGCGGTAACACCTACCAATGGTATTTGAACGGCACATCAATCACCGGAGCAACCAATGCCAATTATACAACATCAACAGGTGGCAATTTCAGCACTTACATTACAGCAGCATCGGGCTGCGCCAATGCTACCTACCCTGCCTTTCCTGTGGCGGAGCTGAATATTCCAGTAATAATACCCATGACGCAAACAACTTTTTGCTGGGGCGGTAGTGCTGTACTGGGCGTGAGTGTAAGCGTTTCTACAGGTGTTTCCTACCAATGGCTTGCTGGAGGGAGTGATATTGCCGGCGCCACAAACAGCATTTATAATGCCTATGCAACAGGTGCGTATTCCTGCAAGGTTTCACTTGCCAGCGGTTGCGCGGCTACATCGGCAGCAACAAATGTGACTCAGCTACCCCTCCCTAATCCTATAATTACATTCGATGGTATAGCCATGTCAACACAAGGTTTCTATGTAAGCTACCAGTGGTTCCGTGACTTTAATCCCATAACAGGTATTGGCAACGCTATTTTCCCTGACGTACTTGGCACATATTCTGTTCGGGTGATTGATAGCAATGGCTGCCAGTCTGTTTCAACTGGCTATATTGTTACTAAAATAGGTAGCGGCAGGACACTGGGGCTTAATACCAGCAACGCCAACGACATCAGTATTTTCCCTAACCCGGCACAAAACACAATTTACATCCACTCACCAGAACTGGTTAATTCAGTTGTCACTGCAATTGACGGAAGGAAGCTACTTGAGACCAGGAATAGTCAGGAAATTGACATTCATAGCCTTGCCAATGGCACATACCTGATCATGATATATGACGGCAATGGGCTGTTGTTAAAGGCAGAACAGATTGTAAAGGAATAATAGGGAGCGATTAGCGGTTTTGGTAAGTGAGACAACGCAATTTCTGTTGTGAATTGAGCATTGATTTACGATGCGTTATTAAATTTTGTGTATTGCTTCAAATACCCGTTCCTTCAACAAGTACCGGCTGCCTTCCGCCATAATACTCACCACTAACCCGGCAACAACAATAGGCGTTGAGTGGTCTGCGGTGGAGATGTTCGTATCTGTGATATTGCTTCCATCAATCAGCACCACCATGCCGGAGCCTATACACTTTGCCTTGTTACCTTCTGAAATCAACAAGGCAGTGTCTTCCTCCAGCCCTATACCAAGGCAGGATGGATTTAGTGTCACTGCGTGTGCCAGGCGGGCAAACCGGCCTCTTTTAATGAAGTGGGTATCAACTAAAACATCCTTTACCAGGCCGAGCCCCTTGGCTATATGTATATCATCTTTATACAAAGCCGCACCAATTATGCCACCAGTAATAATTACTTCTGGCATACACATGGCACCGGCACTCGTGCCTCCAACAATAAAATGCTCATCGCTGTAGTACTTTTTGGTAATCGCTGCCATTAAAGGCGTTTCAGACAATGCGGCAATAAGTTTTACCTGATCCCCACCGGTAAAGAAAACGGCGTGTGCGTACCTGATCTTTGTAAGATACTCCTCGTTACTCGCATCCGCTGCGTTATCCACCTTAATGAATCCAACATGTGTAAACCCTTCCTGTTTGTATGCGTTAATGTACATTTCATCCATCTCCTCGGGTATGGAAGAGGCAGAAGCAATGACCTCTATAACATGATGCTGGCGGGGTATCTTTGTTATAAGCGCACCGAGAATTTCAAAGCGGCTCTTCTGATTTTTGTTTTTGTGTACGGTCAGGTTTTGACCTGGTAAAGCGCCCTTGTCTTCGTGACCACCTATGATGATCAATTTTCCTTTTGGTATCATAGTTTGAACGATTGAATTAACTCAGTTATACGCATCAACCCCATGACCATATTTTCTTCCGGTGGTCCAAAGGAGAAACGAACAAAATGATTGAACCTGGTAACATGCTTGTTGCAACCAGGTTGAATATTGAATAAATAACCCGGAACAACAATTACCTTTCTCTTGAGCGCTTCATCAAAGAAGGTACGGGCATCGTTCAACGGGGCAGGTAACCGGCTGATATCTGCCCAAATGTAAAAAGTACTATCAGCGTCCTCTGAACAAACCATCCCGCTTTCACGAAGTATCCTCAGCATGATATTCCTCTTGCCGCTAAACACCTCGCGCAATGCTATCGATTCTGCATCGGCCCTCGAAGGCTCAAACAATTGCAATGCGGCCCGTTGCACCGGCAGGCTCGGACCACCGTCAATACCACTTGCCGCCCTTCCGATATTGTCTATAACCGATTCAGGACCCAGCACCCATGCTAAACGCCAGCCCGGATAGCGGAATGATTTCGTGAGCGCATCAACAATCAATACAGAATCGGCGTTAACGTCATCAATATATGCGGCTGATGAAACAGGCGCAGCACCCGGCAAGCCATTTGCGTAAATAAAGTGTGAATAAACCTCGTCGATGACCAGCGTACATTTTTGATCTTTTGCGGTTTGGACAAAAGCATCCAACTCACTCCCCTTAATTACATGACCGGTAGGGTTGCAGGGATTACTCAGGAGAATTGCATCCAACTCATATTCAGCAATTGCGCTGCCCAATTCCCCGGCAGTCAGTGCGTAATTATTCTCCATTTTGGTGGCAATACAAACGGGTTTGATTCTACGCTGCTGGTAATTGATCATATCTTCATAGGCAGGATATTCGGGCACTTTAAAACCCAGCCTTATGCCTCCCATCACTGAAAAAACCCGGGTCAGCGCAAGTCTTCCACCCATTGCAACACTTACATTAGCTGCCGTATACTGAGATTTATTTCCCTTTCGGTACAAACGATTATAATGCGCGGCAATTGCCTGCCTTAGCGCTTTCATTCCATTAACCGGCCCGTAACAATCGTCACCAGCCACAATCTTAAACTCAGTTATCCGTGGCGGCGCACCGGGCATTTCGCCCACTTCAGGTTCTCCCTGACCGAGGTTTGCCCAATCGGGATTACCATTATAAAAACCCAGCTTTGCAGCTTCGTCAATTACCCAAATCACCCCAATATCGGCAACCTCTCGAAATGCGCCTTCCTGCTTTAGTAATTGCTCCATCAAACTTTTGTATTTATCCCTCTTAAAATTCTGTTTTAGGCTATCTCCCGAGAACATGAACATCTAAAACAAATCGCTCTCTAAAAATACTTCCCGAATAGCGCATGCAGCACCTCAAACAGGATAAGCAGGATGATCACCCATTCCAGCTTATTGCTCTCCCTATGCTCTACCAACTGGGAAAATATGACGAGGTTATTATCCACGATCTTTAAAGTATACTCTACCTCCCTAAACCTGGTCTTTAAATGGAATGTCGCCGAAAGGCCATGATTAATCTGTGACAAATATTCGTTATCCCAAACTGTATCGGGCGCATCGAGGAAGTATAGGTTGTCAGTGATACGGTTTTGGATATTTAGGGTTTTGCCAATAAACTTCATCAGCTTCTTTTTAGAGGTACTGATCTTCCCTTTTCGTTCCAGCTCATTTGTGAAAACCGATGTTTCAAGCAACATGCTTTGAACAAGGTCGGTAAAATAATCCAGCACTACTGATTGGCTGACATTCAGCATTGCAATCTTGATCACGTCGGCATTGACTTCAGGCACCTGCAGGAAATTGTAGTCGAAGTGAATTTTACCAGCCGCGTTTACTTCGATCTCGAAATCTTCCTTGTATTCCTTTCCAGGTGGAATGGGCATCAAAACAAACGGTCTGACCAATTCCAAAAATCCCCGCATCGTACCTTCATCACAATCTGAAAAAACAACCTCTCCGTAATTCTGTATATAAACAAAGGACAACCCTTCACGCTTAATGAATAACTCAGAAGGTGAACTCGAATAGATCGTGCCGGAAAACGCAGCCCTGAATTCACTGAGCTGTATACCGTCTCCCAGCCTGTATGCAACTATCTTTATCTTAGGTAATAACATGGTCATTGCTTTTTATAGCACCGGGTACGCCCTGGCGATTTTTGTACCCATCTTGTAATGTACCCCTGGCTGCGCGCTAATACTTACGTTTATGCTGGCCTCAAACAAAAGTATAATGTCGGACCCTCCAAACTGGAAGTAGGAAAGTTCCTCCCCCTTACGTACAGTAACACCAACTTCTGCGGTAAGGACGACTGAAGATACCTGGCACATACCTATAGGTAAAACGGCGACCAGGCCAATTGGGGTATCTAAAACTATTAGCCCCCTTGATTGGGCAAACTGATAGCCCGGCAGGTCAAGAGAATCATAATTTCGTTTCAGGTGCAGGTTGTGTTTTCCGGCATCTTCAGCTGAAGGAACTGCTTCCACCTCCAGGTACACCTGTCCCTGAATTACCCTTGCCTCCAGCACTTTCCCGCCAACGGGTGCATGTTGCCGGTGATAGTCGGTCGGACTCAGAAACGCATGCATGAACATGCCATCCTCAAAACGATCTTTATAAGGACTGCCTTCGAGCAACTCGCTTACTTTCCAGTTAATGTTCTTTAGGGTTACGTGTGAATTTTGCCTGATCTCCCACTGCCCCCGAAAAGTTGCATCAGCAGGGCAAACTATTACTGTCTGATCTGCTATTGCAGCTATAGGCCTGTATCCAGGCTTGAAGTGACGTGCAAAAACCTGGTTGAAAGAATGCCAGCCACCATGAGGCTTTACATATTCGTCCATGTTATAAAATGGGGTGTCATACAATGTTTGCTCAGACTCCTTTGTTAATGACGCGGCAGTGTCGAGGAACAATCCGAGCGCATCGGCATACGCAACCAACCATTGTGAAAAAGGCGTTAGTGGCTGTGCTATATCACTCGGTGCTATCTTATTCTGCAACGAAAGCAATGGCTCCTGATCTGCAATAAAATAAAAGGCACTCAAATGATTGTTTACATTATCACCTGAAGTGGTTTCTGTTGGCACCCAATAAAGGAAATCATTTATCCAACCCAGGTAGCTGGGAAGGTCGATAACCTCGTTAAGAAGCGGAACGTTTTTCTTCTTAGCCGACTTAATTGCCTTTTCAAAACTTGCTGCCCAATGGTTCGCGTCTATTATCGCAACCAGCTGATCGACAACTGTATGGTACTTAACTTTATTTGTCATTTCTGTGCTGTCGCCCGATTTCAGTCCCCATAGTTAGGGGCCAGTTAGATATACTATAAAAACCACACCACCGCAAGGTTAAAATCAGTAATAAGTGGCTGAACAAGAATTGCTTAGTCATTCTGGATACCAAAAAGGAATTTAGATTGCATCGGAAGAAAAAAATTCACTAATTTGGAATTCGGTTATAAGTGATAGAACTTTAGCTGATCAAAAACACTATTCTTATGAAGACTAATACGCTGTTCATCAGGTGCATGACCTTGCTATTGGCTGCTGTTGGCACTACCCATGCAAACGCCCAAACAATTTCTACTTACGCAGGTACAGGTACCGGCGGATTTTATGGTGATGGCGGAGCAGCAACTGCGGCTCAGATCTATTTACCATATGGCTTGGCAGTTGATGCGAGCAACAACCTGTATATCTGCGACCAGCAGAATGAGCGGATCCGCAAAGTGAGCGCTTCAGGAATAATAACAACCATTGCCGGAAACGGAACTGCTGCCTACGGAGGAGATGGGGGGGCTGCAACTGCTGCGCAGTTCAATGACCCCGCTGGGGTGGTAGTGGACGCGAGTAATAATGTTTATGTTGCTGACCGCGTCAATAACCGAATCCGTAAAATAACACCGGCAGGTATCATCTCTACATTCGCCGGAATTGGCAGTGCTGGCTATAGTGGCGATGGAGCCGCGGCAACGGCTGCCCAGGTAAACGACCCATGGGGCATTGGCATTGACCCTTCGGGAAACATTTATATTGCAGATCGCGGCAATAATTCAATCAGAAAGGTGAACACATCGGGGGTAATAAGTACTGTGGCGGGTTACGGCTCTTATGGTTATAGTGGCGATGGTGCCGCTGCCACCGCGGCAAAGATGCGCTACCCTACCAGTGTAACAGCCGATGGAAGCGGCAACATCTTTATTGCCGATGAATTCAATAATTGTATCAGAAAAGTTGATCCATCGGGCATTATTACAACGTTTGTCAGTACCGGCACTACAAGCGGTGGGTACAGTGGGGATGGCGGCCCGGCTACCGCAGCACAAGTGAACTTTCCACGGGGCGTTGCACTGGATGCGGCTGGCAATTTATATATTGACGACCTTGGCAATCACCGTATACGTAAAGTATCCACGTCCGGCATTATCTCTACTGTTGCCGGTTTAGGAACTGCCGGATTTAGCGGCGATGGCGGAGCGGCAACTGCCGCACAACTCAACTCACCTTACGGCATTGCGCTCGATGCGAGTGGAGACCTCTTTATTTCCGACGAAGTAAATCACCGCGTCCGCAAAGTAACAGCATGTGTAAGTCCGGTAGTTTCCGCAATTACAGGCTCTTCTACAATTTGCCTGGGCAGCACAACTTCACTCACTGATCCTACAACAGGTGGTACCTGGAGCAGCAGCACTACCAGCGTGGCCACAGTAAACAGTACCGGAGTGGTTACCGGAGTTTCGGTGGGTATCGACACTATCTTTTATGCTGTTGCGAATAGCTGTGGAACGACGCGTGCAACTCTTGTACTAAATGTAATTACTGTTCCCGTTGTCGCGCCAATTACAGGCATTGACAGTGTGTGTCCCGGACACACAACTACACTAAGTGACACATCGGCGGGAGGGGTATGGGTAAGCTCCAATATGTCGTTGGCAACAATTTCCGCTGCTGGTATAGTTACCGGAGTTGCTTCGGGAATGGATACCATCCGTTATGTTGTTACAAATACCTGTGGTTCAGATACTGCCTCCGTGGCATTTAAAGTGCGGAGCCATGCGGCATGTTCTGTTGGGCTGGAAGAAGTCGGTCTTGCCACTGCTTTTGCGATAACCATATACCCCAACCCAACTTCCGGCAACTTCACACTAAATATCCCATCAATAATTAACGAAGAAGCACACATAATCATCATCAATATGCTCGGTGAAAAAGTGAAAGAATTATCAATTTCGACTAACAAGGAAACTCCGATTCAGATAAATGTGCCCGCCGGCGTGTATTTCATTTCAGCGCAAACAGGGGTGGAGAAAATTACGACTAAAGTATTAATTGAATAAAATAATTTCCTACTAGATTAATAAAAATTCCATAACTTCAATACCAAATTACTGTTATGGAATTTTTTACTCTTTCTGCCTTCTTCCGGACAACGCTTGTCCTATTGCTTCCTCTGGCGATGGCTCCCTTTGTTAATGCCCAAACGATTAATACTATTGCGGGTAACGGGACCGCCGGTAACAGCGGAGATGGCGGGCCGGCAACGGCAGCAAACATACGGCCCTACTATGTTGCCTTGGATACCAGCGGCAACCTGTACATCTCTGATGGCTATTACAACGTTATCAGAAAAGTCGGGCTATCTGGTACAATCAGCACTATTGCCGGAATCAGCTATCCGGGTTTCAGTGGAGATGGAGGACCAGCTACAGCAGCTGCTTTGAGCAGCCCCGGTGCTATTGCAGCCGATAACAATGGTAATATTTATATAGCAGATGCCGCTAACCTAAGGGTGCGCAAAATCAATGCTGC
>CANCOG010000054.1 GCA_947379685.1 Flavipsychrobacter stenotrophus
AGAGTATCCGTATGGTAAACACATCGGGCGTAATCAGCACTTACGCCGGTGGCACGCAGGGATTTTGGGGCGATGGTGGTGCGGCAACCGATGCAGCACTCAGCTACCCTACCGATGCGGTTTTCGATGATGTAACCGGCAATCTTTACATTGCAGATATTTGGAATAACAGAGTTAGAGTAGTTTACCCCAGCGGCACCATCAATACTTATGCAGGTGGTGGATATAGTTTCACGGGCTGTGGAGATGGCAACGTTTGCAGTAATTCCGGGTTGGGTAATTGCGCAAACCTGTTTCTGAGAGGAAGGAATTTATATGTGACTGAAAATTATTCAAACAGGGTCAGAAAAATTGACCTGACTACCGATATTATTTCAACAGTAGCCGGTGATGGATCTGTGGGTGTGAGTACTGCGGCTTTTAGCGGCGACGGCGGTCCTGCAACTGCGGCAAGGCTTGATCATCCGGCTGGTATAACTGGAGATGCCAGTGGAAATTTGTATGTTGCCGACCAGGGTAACAGTCGTATTCGTAAAATCAGTGCTTCGGGCACCATTTCAACCTATGCGGGTACAGGTACGGCAGGTTTTAACGGCGACGGATTGAATGCCACTGCCACCCAGATCGAGACTCCGGGAGTGAGTATGGACCCTGCTGGTAATTTGGTGATCTCCGACGGACCAAACAACCGTGTTCGTATCGTATCTACTAAAATGCCTTCGTTTGTTGGCGGTAGAAATCAAAGCCTCTCCGTTTGTAACAACTGGGTGAACGCAAATGTTGCGTCCCTCTTAAGAGTGGCCGATGCAGCATCGGGCAATACACTTACCTGGTCAGTTATATCAGCACCGGCTCACGGAACAGCGACTGTTTCCTATAGCACTACAAGTACTGGTAGTACAATGACTCCGGTGGGCACTTATTACACACCAACATCTGGTTACAGCGGCAGCGATGTATTTACCGTACAGATCTCCGATGGCACCTTCACTAACTTCGTTAACATTAATGTTACGGTTAATGCATTGCCTGCTACACCTACCATATCTGGCACAACCTCAATCTGTTTAGCTTCTTCCACAACACTTACCCCTTCAGTAAGTGGCGGTAGCTGGAACGGTTCATCTTCTGTATTTTCTTATACCTCAGGCGGTGTCGTAACTGGTACACATGCCGGAACCGGTGTAATCAACTACCGTGTATACAATGCTGCAGGTTGCTGGAGCCAGGGAAGCACTTCAATTAATGTGGTTGCTCCTGGTGCTATTGCAGGCTTCAGTGGCGGCACTGCTGCATCTTCAGTTTGTCCGGGTGGTTCTTTTACCCTTACACATGCTACTGCAGGCGGTACATGGAGCAGCACAAATAATTCAATTGCAACTGTTTCCGGTGGCACCATAGTAGGTGTGGCACCGGGTATGGATACCGTGTATTACACAGTTACCAATGCTTGTGGCACTGCCGCTGCAAGGTGGCGCTTCAGGGTTACAGGTGCACCTTCAGTTGCTGGTGTTAGTGGCTATGCAACTCCATTTTGCCCTGGAAGAACAGCAACACTTACCGATGCAACAGCTGGTGGAACATGGACTTCGTCAAACCCATCAGTAGTTCCGGTATCATCTTCTGGTATCATAGCTGCAGCTACAGCGGGTACTGCAGTAATCAGTTATACAGTAACAAATAGCTGCGGCTTCTCGGCTACCGCAACCAGAACCGTTACAGTATCTCCTAACCCTAATGCAGGAACAATCACTGGTCCTGCCAGCGTAGTCAATGGTTCAACAATTACCCTCTCTACAACTGGCAGTGGTGGTACATGGTTGAGCACAGCAACTTCAATCGCAACTATTAACTCAGCCGGACTAGTAAGGGGTAGGGCAGTTGGTTTTGACTCTATCTTCTACCGCGTGAGCAACTATTGTGGCACAGCTTATGCCGGTTACGTAATCAATGTAACTGCAAGCCGCGGTGCACAGGAAAATGGCGGAGCTATTGCTGGAAGCAACGAAGCTGGTATCAAACTTTACCCTAACCCAACCAATGGTATCATTAATTTGGCTATCAGCGGCACCGGCGAAGAGGCGACAATTATGATTACCGACATTAGCGGAAAAGTGATTGTAACCAAAACTACTACCGAAAAGGCGCTGGAAATTGACATGAGCGGCGTGCCAACCGGCGTTTACCTCGTAAGGGTAAGCACTGATGGCCAGGTATTTACCGATAGAATAATTGTAGAGTAATACCGTCTTCAGGACATCATTTCAATTTTATCCACGAAGCAAAAAGCGGATTCCGTAACTGGAATCCGCTTTTTGTTTAACTGGTTACCAGCCAGGCGGTTGCTTAAGAACGTTGACAAAATAAAGTACACCATATGACGATGTTATTTTTCTTTTATGCGAGGCGAAAAATCTGCGAATAGTGAACTATTTAAAGACTTTTTCAACGAAGCAGAAATGGAAAAGAACGAGACAGATGGTGTACTTTATTTTGTCATCGTTCCTTAGGGCCTGCTGAAAAGGTCACCGGACTAACCCAAAAACCCCCAAAGGGTTGAATAATAATAACCGGGGGAGTAAACCCAACGTCATTAACTAAGGAAGCCTGGTAAGGCTTCAACAAAAATAGCCGCTGGTGGTCCCGATACCCATCGTGGAGGCGGTACATGTATGTTCAGCACCAACTCCGAAGGTGTTGAACTACTGGCCGACGGTAACATGAAACCTTAAATTAATGTCATTGGGTGTAACCCTCGGGACAAGTGTTAAAAGAACCTAACCCGGAGGGGTAGGGGCACAAAAAAATACCACCCACAGTTTGCGCGATACCCTCTTACTTTTTCTCTAACAGCTATTAAATTTTGCCTGAGTAAAAGTGTATATCCAAGCCCTTGCAGGCAATAGACGGTAAAACGCAATCCGGGATGGTATTAGTTCAAAAACAACAAATCCTGTAAATTATTTATCTACTGAAAGAACCTCAACATCAAATACCATTGGCGTATTTGGTGGAATTGGTCCACGGCCGCCCGGGCCATAACCCAAACCAGAAGGAATGAACAAAGAAGCACGGGTACCAGGGCTCAGCAACTGAACACCTTCATCCCATCCCTTTATTACCTGTCCTACACCCAGTGTAAAAGCGAAAGGCCTGATATTCTTGAAATTATCATCAACATTGGCATCAAACTTTTTGCCATCCAGGAACTTACCCAGGTAGCTCATCGAAACCTTTTGGCCAACCTTGGCGTGCTCACCAGTTCCTTTTTTGGTGATCAGGTAGTACATGCCGCTAGGTGTTTTCGTTGGCTTGATCTTATTTTTCTTGAAATAATCAGTCAGCGACTTATCGTCCTGCTTAGCCTGTGCAGCCGGGTCCTGTGCAAAACCAGTGTATGCAATAAACATCGTGCATAACAAAAGCATACTCTTAATGGCATTCTTCATTTTTGTGTCTCGTTTTAAAGGTTTGAAAAAATAATTGGCATGCCGGGCTTTTTAAATACCCTGCACAACAAAGCTACATATTCCAATATGATTCTGAAGACCCCTGTGTGCAAAATTTTGTTACAATGTCATTATCAGCAGCAGCCGCCCGATGCAGTTCAGACCAAAATAATCCTATCCTATGCTTTATTTACTGGTTGCATACACGTGCGTGATATTAAAAATAGACCGCCAACACAGAATAATTTTTCAACATTTTATCCACTTCTTTCGATTTTTTCACTTAATTAAGTAAAAAATGTTTTGATAAAAGTGGAAAAGGCCGTATAAAAAGGGGTAATAACTTGAAAAATCTGAATTTTTCCCATAATTTTGCCGTCCTTAATAAAAATAATATAGAACCTAAATTAAATGGCTGTAATTCAAAAAATACGAAACAGGTATGGGAAAATAGCGGGCGCTGTAATTGCCGTCGCGCTAGTTAGCTTTATAGTATCTGATGCCAGGAATGGTAGTTTCGGAGGAATATTCGGAGGACACGATACCCATGTAATGACTATTGACGGTACTAAAGTAGAATCGAAAGAGTATGAACAAAGGGTTAAAGAATATGAAACCCTCACTGAGATCTATGGTAACCGCCAACTCGATGATGCAGCAAGAGCGCAGATTCGCGAACAGGTTATGCAGTCAATGGCCTACGAAACTGTAGTAGGTAAAATGTGCGAAAAACTGGGCATTGAAACTACAGAACAGGAAAAGAAGGAAATGATCTACGGTCAGAATGCACACCAGTTGGTAAAGCAATTTACCTACATGGGCCAGCAGCCTTTCAATAACGAGAACAAGCAGTTTGACCCGGCCCGTGTAAAAGGCATTGAAGATCAGATAGCTAAAGACCCTCAGAAGACCGACCCTTATGGCAAGTTCATGGAAAACTGGACTGCTGTTAAGAACTACGTATTGCGCATGAGCAATATCGATAAGTTCAATACACTTATGGCCGCTTCAGTTTACGCTCCGGGTTACGATGCTAAGCGTGAAGCTGCTGCCAACGGCAGCATGGCTTCTATCCGTTATGTAAAGGTGCCTTTTACCAGCGTTGCTGATAACGATGTTAAAGTAACTGACGACGATCTGAAGGCATACATGGCTAAGCACAAGGCAATGTTCGAAACTGAACAGGCCAGCCGTGCTATGGACTATGTTTCATTTGAAATTATTCCTGCTTCTGCCGATAGCGGTAAATCTATTCAGGCATTGGAAGAAATCAAAGATGAATTCTCTAAAGCAAAAGACAACAAATTGTACGTTGGCAACAAGTCCGACGATATCAACGCATTTTCTGAGGCTTACATGAACAAGAAGAATTTCACTTCCCGTTTGGCTGATACGATCATGAACCAGCCAATTGGCAGCATCTTCGGACCATACCTCGAAAACGGTTCTTACCGCATCACCAAAATGGTAGACAAGAAAGTATTACCAGATAGCGTTAAGTGCAGGCAGATTCTTGTTGTTGTGAACAGCGGCAAAGAAGTGGTTATGAGCGATACTGCAGCAAAAGCAAAAATTGACAGCATTGTTGCTCAATTGAACAAGGGCGTACCTTTCGATTCTTTGGTTAAATTATCTGCTGATTACAATCCTGCTAATGCAAAGGGTGAAACTCCAATCGTTCTCGCACAGCGTCCAACTTTGTTTAAAGAATTCGGCGACTTCGTATTTGAAGGAAAGACCGGCGAAAAGAAAACTCTGAAAGTTGATAACACGAAGAACAATGGCTTCATCGGTTATTACTACATTGAAATACTCGAGCAAAAGGAAATCGGACCAACCGTACAGGTGGCTACAATTACCAAGAACCTTTTACCTAGCGACAGTACTGTAAATGCCATCTTCGGCAGAGCCAACGAATTTGCTGCTAAGAGCACCAATGCAGCTGAGTTCGATGCCAACGTAAAGAAAATGGGCGTTGATAAGAGAGTTGCTGATAACATTAAAGAAAACAGCTACAACATACAAGGCTTAGGTGGTGCAAGGGAAATAGTTAAGTGGATGTACGCTCAGAAAGTGGGCGATGTTTCAAAAGATCCTTTCCGCATCAACGATCAGCGTTATGTAGTTGCAAAGCTTACCGCTATCGAGGAAAAAGGACAGTTGAATATTACTTCAACTATGCGCCCTCAGCTTGAGCAGAAAGTGAAGGAAGAAAAGAAGGCTGAAAGCATTATGGCTAAATTCAAAGGCCAGGCACTCGAAGCAATTGCTGCCGGAACAGGCCAGACAGTTGCCCAGAGCGATTCAGTGGTTTTAGGCGCTCCATTCATTCCGGGTGTAGGTTTCGAACCAAAGGTTGTAGGTTATACATTCAGCCAGGGCCTTGCTCCTAACACAGTTTCTCAGGGTATCAAAAGCATGAGCGGTGTTTACTTCATTACTCTTTTGGGTAAGACAACCAAGCCAACTAACCCAATGCAAGAGCAATTCGACGTTATACAGCAGCGCAAAAATTCTGAAGGTCAGATGCGTAACTACCTCCAGCAAATGTTGCAGCAGAGCATCAGCAAATCTGCAAAAGTGGAGTACAACATGAAGAATTTCTAAATTACCCCAAAATAATAGCTTGAAAGCCACCTGTAACGGGTGGCTTTTTTGTTTGGGTCAAAATGCCGAAAGTTGGTGTACTTTATTTTGTCATCATTCCTTAGTACAGTATAATTTTTCATTTATCCAAAAACTTACTTATTTTTATTCATGAAAAACATACCGTATGAAAAAGGTAATACTACATACTATAGCGGCATTTGCGTCATTTATCAGCATCACTAATGCCCAAACTATTACCACGATCGCCGGTACCGGCTTCCGCAGTTTTGGCGGAGATGGTGGTGCTGCAACCGCAGCCAGACTTGATTTCCCCGGTCAGCCTGCCATTGATACAAACGGCAATGTGTTCATACCCGACTACGGAAATAACCGCATCAGAAAAGTTACGCCATCAGGAGTAATCACAACAATAGCGGGCAGCGGTGCAAGCGGTTATGTTGCCTCAGGCAGTTTTAGCGGAGACGGTGGGCCGGCAAGTGCTGCGCAATTTTATGCCCCAAATTCTTTGGCTATAGATAAACGTGGAAATCTATTTGTTTCCGATGCAGGCAATGCCAGAATAAGGAAAATTGATGCCAGTGGTACAGTCTCCACTATTGCCGGAACAGGTTCTTTCACCATAAGCGGAGATGGGGGGCCGGCAACTGATGCAGGCATAGGCAGTGCGAGATCTATTGCAACCGACAAAAATGGAAGCGTAATTTTTTCAGATGACATCAATAGCCTGATAAGGAAGATTGACACTAACGGAATTATTACTACAATTGCCGGCACCGGCACTGGTGGTTATAGCGGAGATGGTGGGCCGGCAACTGCTGCAGATCTGAATAGCCCGCAACAAGTTGCAACCGACACAAGTGGCAACGTCTATATAGCTGATGGCATAAATAACAGGATCCGAAAAATAAGCCCGGCGGGCATTATTACTACAGTTGCCGGTACTGGTACCGGGGCATTCTCAGGAGACGGAGGGCAGGCTACTGATGCAGAACTTAGTGGAGCTCCGGGTGTAACTGCCGATAACCAGGGCAACATATATATATGTGATTATGACAATAAAAGGATCAGGAAAGTTGCTGCCTCAGGCATAATCAATACAATTGCCGGGAATGGGGTTTCTGTTTACAGCGGAGACGGCGGGCCGGCGACTGCCGCAGGAATTTACATCCCTCAGAGTATTGTTACCGATAAACATCATAATTTATACCTTTCTTTTGCCGAGGGAGTTGATGGGATCCGTAAAATAGATTCTGCTGGTGTAATATCAAACTTTGCCGGCTGTGGCACCTCTGGTTTAGGAGACGGCGGGCCAGCCAGCTCAGCCCAAATAGATCATCCATCGGCAATAGTTACAGACATTACCGGGAATATGTACGTGTCTGAATATCTGGGCAATACAATACGTAAAATTGACACTGCCGGTGGCATAATAACTATTGCAGGAAATAGGAAAATTGGTTTTAGCGGTGATGGTGGGGCTGCGACCCAGGCACAAATTTATTTGCCTTATGATGTCGCTGTAGACTTCGCTGGTAACTTTTACGTTTCCGACCCCTATAATTTCACCGTTCGCAAAATTTCCGGTGCCGGGGTAATAACGAGGGTGGCTGGTAACGGAACTGCTGGTTATACTGGTGATGGAGGGCCTGCCACCGCCGCAAGTATCGTGTTTAACAGTCATTTGGCCGTAGACAGATACGGAAATATTTACATCTGCGGAGGCAGGAGTTACCGGATCAGAAAAATAAATTCATCAGGTATTATTAGTACCATAGCCGGCACAGGTTCCTTGGGGTTCAGTGGCGATGGAGGAGCCGCAACAGCAGCTCAATTGGGCTTTACCGAAGGTATTACGGCTGATCTCTACGGCAATATATATTTTACTGATGGTGACCGGATCAGAAAAATAGATACATCAGGTGTTATTCATACAATTGCAGGAACCGGAACCTGGGGGTATACCGGCGATGGTGCCGCCGCAACTCTGGCCCAAATTGCGACCCCAATGGGCATTTTCGTTGACCCCGGAAACAACGTCTATTTTTCATCTGTAGCCAGTCAAGTGGTCAGGAGAATAAATTCCTCCGGAATTATCACTACGGTCGCAGGAAATGGTTCTTTTGGATTTAGT
The DNA here is from genome assembly GCA_947379685.1 of Flavipsychrobacter stenotrophus. Classification (GTDB taxonomy): domain Bacteria; phylum Bacteroidota; class Bacteroidia; order Chitinophagales; family Chitinophagaceae; genus Flavipsychrobacter; species Flavipsychrobacter stenotropha_B. The sequence continues at coordinate 8,191 of CANCOG010000054.1, forward strand.
GGCGATGGTGGTCCTGCTACTGTTGCGAGTTTATTTTCTCCACATGGATTGACTGCCGATGCATCTGGTAATATATATTTTGCGGACATGAATAACGATCGTATCCGCAAGATCAGCTCTTGCGCTCCCGCAGTAGGTGCAATCACCGGCCCCGATTCAGCTTGCGCTTCAGCTACAATTTCTCTGGCAGATTCCACGACTGGCGGTGTTTGGCTGAGCCTCGACAGCACCATTGCAAGAATAAGTAGTTCAGGAGTCGTTACAGGTATGGCACCGGGCAACACTACTATTTATTACATAGTTTCTAATAGCTGCGGCTCTGCTTACAAAACCAAGACTGTTTACGTTGGTCAGCACCCGGCCAGCGGCACAATTACCGGCGCATCTGCCTTTTGCCTGACATCAACAACAACCCTCTCCGATACGTCGTCTGGTGGCACTTGGCGTAGCGGAAATCCTTCGGTAGCCACAGTTAGCGCTTCGGGTGTAGTTACTGGTCTTACCAGTGGCTCCGATACAATTTTCTACTCAGTTACAAATGGTTGTGGTAGTGCTTCATCCTGGTTTGTAATCCGGGTCGACTCAACTCCTAACGCTGGAACAATATCAGGAGCTTCCTCGCTGTGTGCCAGCGCCACAACAACGTTGACAACTTCGGGAACCGGCGGCTCTTGGACTTCAGGAGCTACAGGCATTGCAACAGTCAACACCTCCGGCATGGTGGTTGGCGTTTCAGGAGGCAGCGTAACAATTTCCTATGCTGTTTCAAACAGCTGTGGCTCCGCAGTTGCGACCCACACAATGTCTGTTAGTCCACTACCTTCCGCAGGCACAATCAGTGGACCCGCATCACTTTGCCCTGGCGCAACAATATCACTTTCAGCATCTGTCGCTGGCGGCACCTGGAGTTCAGGTGTGGCCGGTAATGCGACGGTATCTTCTTCAGGTGTTGTTATGGGCGTTACTGCAGGCATCGACACAATTTTTTATTCAGTTACCAATAGCTGCGGTACCGTGATGGCCATCCACCCGGTAAACGTTATCCCTACACCTGTGGCAGGATCCATTACCGGTGCATCCGTTGCCTGTGTGGGCACTTCCCTTTCTCTCAGCACAACCGGACTTAGTGGCGGAACATGGTACTCTACAGCTCCCGGGGTAGCTTCAATTACGACAGGGGGCGGGGTACTTACCTGCATTGCAACAGGAACAACCATTATAACCTATACCATTACCAATAGTTGTGGTACATCAACAACGTCAGATACAGTCACCGTTAATGCACTGCCGGTAGTCGGTACCATTACCGGTTCTGTTCCTGCATGCCCGGGCCTTACCCGCACCTTAGCCGATACTACAGCAGGTGGCGTTTGGAGTGGGGGAGCAACAGGTATTGCATCCGTTGACACTTCGGGCAACGTCACTGCAATTGGCGTTGGTACTACCATTATTACCTATACCGTTACCAATATTTGCGGAAGCACTTCCGCACTCGTAGCCTTTGTAGTCAACAATCCGCCCTCGGCAGGTGTAATTACAGGCCCGGTAACCGTTTGCCAGGGAGCGACTGTCACGCTTGGCGAAACCGTTACCACTGGCTTCTGGACCAGCAGTAATAACGCAATTGCGACTATCGATGCGTCGGGTACGGTAACCGGCGTCGCCGTTGGTGTTGATACCATTTTTTATTCAGTCACTTCAACATGTGGTGGGGTAGCAGTCGGCCGTACAATTACAGTTAACCCGGCACCTGTTGCGGGCACCATAAGTGGTAGCAGCAACGTTTGTATCACAACAAGTATTCCTTTTTCTGCCACAGTATCCGGAGGCACCTGGACGACCAGCAATATATTTGTAGCTACTGTTTCCACAACCGGGGTCGTTACTGGCTCAGGCTTTGGAACCTGCTCCATATATTACACAGTTACCAACAGTTGCGGCTCAGCTTCCGTTGGTTCATCGGTCACTGTTGTGCCAATTGCAGTTTGTATTGCCGGTGTAGCAGAAACAAATCCACAACCAGATAACCTGTCCATCTACCCTAACCCCACCGACGGCATTACTACTCTACGGCTCTCATCGGCTTATGACGAGGCTATTATTATAAGGGTAACCAATGTCACTGGGCAGGTAGTTGCTTCCTTTACTGGCAGCACAAATAAACCTGCGGAAATGCAGTTGCAGCAACCGGCTGGGGTGTACTTTGTAACGGTGCTTACCGGGCATAGGAGATATACTGAAAGGGTGGTAGTGTCACCAAAATAAGGAACTGCCTACATTTTTCGTGCCTGCTTTATGGCCGCAATGCTATCCCGCAGCATGCAGCTGAACACTGCTGCGCCCTTGTAGTTCAGGTGTGTAGTATTTAGGAACAGGCTATCGTTGAAATCTGCTTTCGCGAAATCAAGCACCTTTACATTACTACAGCTCTTGAGTTCTGCAATAAATACGTTGAGCTCGTCAGCGCGGTTAAAGTGTTCGAAGAAAGAGGTGTGATAAGGGGAAAAGGTAAAAATGAAAAAACGATTAGGATTCGAATTTATGATATCAAACAGCTCTTTCCGCAGACCTGTATCTGAATAGAATTCCTCAGTTTTGTTTAACCTGGCCTGAACTACCTTCTTGAAGTCATCGCTCGTAAGGATATTTTTGTCGAGTGAAGCTCCTTTATTCGTGATCTTGGTAAACTCAACCCGGGCACTCGAGTACAGCCTCAGGTAGTTTTCAAACTGACCATAATACTTAATAAAGGGTATCTGGAAGAACGCCTTATACTCCTTTCCAAGTAGTGTCCTGATATCAGGATCGGTTGCCGAAGGAATATAATTGGCAATATCGCCTATCCCGTTCTTGAGACCGTCGTAGTCGAGGTTAACTATTACGTAAGGGTTATTTTTCTTTTTCCTGCAATCTTCCTTCATAAAAAGGAGCGCAACATTCGTTTTCGTACCCGCCAGGCCATAATTAAAATAATGGCTGCCCAGCGTATCGGGTATAAATGAAGTTTCTGCCCTCGACGAACCAAATACTGGAGTCTCTTCAGGGTCGGTAAAAGTTACTATCCTGTGGAGCTTATATGCTCCGCCTGATTCACTCTTCAATATAACCTTCCTTTCAAAAATATACCCGAATATATACCCGACTATACTTAAAACAAGTATAAGTGGTACCAAAATTTTTACCAGGAATGGCTTAAAACTGGAAGTAAATGAACTCTGATTCGACATTTTTACCTAAAATAATGATTGTGAACGCACCCAGTATAATGAACCAAAGACTACGTTCTAATTTGAGATCCGAAGGCAGCCTGTAACTTAATGCCAGAAGGCCTATCACCAAAAAGTTGAACATGAGCGACAAGGGGCCCTTCTCAGCCGTCAACTGAACCATATTTAAGCTAAAGCTACCCTCGAAAAGCTTCTTAATGATCGCTCCGGCCTGGGTAAAGCTTTCAGCCCTGAAGAAAATAAAAGTAAAGCACACATATGAAAAAGTACAAATACCCCCAACGAAACTCATGAGTCGCTTAGGCACATTCTTGAATAACTTCTTTCTCTTTTTCTTAGTGAGTATCTCATAGGCGAGTGCCGCCCCGTGTAATGCACCATATACAACAAAACGCCATGCTGCGCCATGCCAGAGACCACTGAATAAAAACGTAATTATAACTGCAAATACAACCGAAAGGTTGCCCAGGTTCCGCCATTTGGCAACGAGTGGCAGATATAAGTAATCATTGAACCACGTAGACAGCGAAATATGCCACCTCCGCCAGAACTCCGAAAGGTTGCTGGAAAGCAGCGGGCGGTCAAAATTCACCATCAATTCATAGCCCATGAACTTGGCCGTACCTCTGGCAATATCCGAATACCCCGAAAAATCAGCATAGATCTGTATGGTAAAAAAGACCATAGCCAGAAATACTGAAATGGAATTGGCAAATTGTAAATGACCGTAAACCTGGTTAACATAAACCGACAACCGGTCTGCAACAACTATTTTCTTAAAAAGCCCGTACACAATAAGATTAAGGCCGAGTACCGCATTATCATAATTAAAGTACTTTTTTTCATGAAACTGGTGAACAATATTCTGAGGGCGCTCAATTGGCCCCGCTACCAGCTGCGGATAAAACATTACATAAAGGGCATAGATGCCAAAATGCCGTTCTGCTTTTTGATTGCCCTGGTATACTTCGATAGTATAACTCATGGCCTGAAACGTATGGAACGACAACCCCAAAGGTAATACCCAGGTAAATGCTGGGATATGATTCTTGCAACCGAAAAGAGTGGCCAGCCCTGTAACATTATCATTTAAGAAGTTATAATACTTAAATACCGCCAGTACACCAATATTTGCCACCAGGCTCATGATCAGGTACTTCCGCTTCTTCCCCTCATTGTGCTCGTTCTCCAGTAAAATACCGGCGAAATAGTCAACAACAATTGTAAAAATTAATATAAGAATGTACTCTGGCTTAAAGAGCATGTAAAAGAAACATGACGCAGCAAGCAAAAGAGACCAGCGGAAACGATGGGGCAGAATAAAAAATAATGAAGTTACTACCAGGAAAAAATATAGAAACTCAATCGAATTGAATAACATTAATGCTAATTAGTTTATGAATTTGCCGCAAAAATCATCGTAAAAGTATAAAATTAAAATCAGATGATTAAGAGCTGGAGAATTTGAGTTTTAAGTTATCAATAAATCTTCCGGCAAGCCCGCGATCATAAGCTCATTTCCTTGATAGCTTGCTCCAGTTGCACCTTGTAGGCTTTCCATAACTTAACCTGCCGGGTAGCCTTGGTATTATTAGCCATAGTGTTGACAAGGGTATTTATATCGGCTACAGCTACCGAAAGTACCTTGGTTGTAAAGTATACAGTTCCAGCCTTTGCACGTTCCTCCATCGCTGTGTCATCACCTTCATTGAACAATGCCTGTAGCTGCCGGTGGAACCCACCAGCGTGCTTCTGGGCCTGCTGCAACAAATCAAGTATTTTTATTGCGAGCTCTTTATTCTCCTTTACCGGACCGGTTTTTCTTTTATCAAGTTCTTGCTGTAGCTGTTCAGTGGCGGTGATCAGTTCATTGAAAGAAAAAATTCTGATCAACCTGCCCAGTCTCGTTTGTCTGCGGCCCTGCTCCAGGAGCGTGTCGAGTTCATCATCATCACTTGCATTTCGGGCGAACTGCAGCACCCGGTTATCTACTAATATGTTATCCATATTCAGTTGCGAACGAAGTACAAGCCCCTCAATGGAAGTGCACCGGCTCAGTGCTACATATACTTGTCCCGCCGCAAACGACCGGTTCAGGTCTACAATTGCCTTTTCAAGTGTAAGCCCCTGGCTTTTGTGAACCGTAATGGCCCAGGCTAGTTTCAACGGGTACTGCTGAAACGAACCCATTTCATCTTCAACTATGCCACCGTTCTTCGTATCCAGCGCATAACGGATATTCCTCCACGTCTCCAGTTCCACCAGCACCGAATCAGATTTTGGGTCGTTTGGGAAAGATACTCTTATGCCTGCCGAGTTGATCGATTTTATAATTCCTGTCTTACCGTTGAAATAACGCCGCGGTGTCTGCACATCATTTTTTACAAACATTACCTGCGCACCTTCCTTCAACTCAAGCGTCTGGTCTACGGTGACACTCTTTATGTTGAAGTCATTGGTTATTTTACCTTCAAATTTATGAAGTGGGGTAGTGAGGCTGTCGAGTGCCTTCTTATTGATCTCATCAGCTATATGGTTGTGGGTACACAACATAATGTAACCTTCCTTTTGCTCCGTACTGTACAGCGCATTCAGGGTTCCGATATCCTGAGGAATTACGTGGCCGGTGCGTATACGGTTCAGCATATCAATGAACACAGTATCTTTCTGCCGGTATACCTTCGTCAGTTCAATATACAAGGGTGGATACTGCTGCATTACCTGCGCATCGAAAAAATAGGTGCCGGGGTAAAACTGCCTGAGTATTTCCCAATCTTCCTCCCGCGCCACCGGTGGCAACTGAAAAAGGTCACCAATAAACAACATCTGCACCCCGCCAAATGGTTGGTCATACTTTTTGCGAATGTGGCGCAACACGGTGTCCATCGCATCGAGCAAGTCGGCCCGAACCATGCTCACTTCATCTATGATCAGTAATTCCAGTTTACGCAACATTTGCTGCTTGGTTTCCCGCAGCCGCAAACGCGCCAGCAATGAATGTTTGTCCGATACATTATCCGGGCTGGTACCAAAACCACCCGCATTACCCGGCACAAAGGGGCCAAAGGGTAACTGAAGAAAAGAATGGATCGTTTCACCACCAGCGTTTATAGCTGCTATTCCGGTAGGCGCAATAACAGCGCACTTTTTCTTGGTTTGGGTGCGTATATATTTTAGGAAAGTAGTTTTACCCGACCCCGCCTTACCTGTAAGAAAAATATTCTGGTCGGTATCGCAAACGAAAGTCGCTGCTTTTTGAAAAGCTATATTGTCTTTATCGGGTGCTTCAAGAGTGGCAGTAAATGTAGATGATGTCATTGAGGACTTAAAAATACAGAGAAAGCAGGTAATATAGTGCGCCCGGCAAACTTGTCTCCATTTATGGCAATGTTATTTGGCTAGGGATTTTGCGCAAAGACGCGGTTAAAAGTTTATCAATCGAGGCGCCAGGAAACTCGTGTTAACTTAATAGCATTGGGCTTTAACCTCCATTATTCATAATAATTAAATTGAACCCTCTTAGTTGCCCCTGCTTTTAAGCCGGGGAACTATCCGGCTTTAGCCACACCAGTTACATATTTGGGTTAAAGCCGTTCCTGTTGCGCGTTCCACCCCGGTCTGAAGACCAATGTCATTTAGTTAACAGGGTTTTCTTTGCGGCTTATGCTTAAAATAAACCAAGCCTTGATTGAAT
>CANCOG010000055.1 GCA_947379685.1 Flavipsychrobacter stenotrophus
TTTTCCTTGTGCATACATGTACACCGGCATGAACAACAATGTAATAAAAAGTACTAATCTCATTTGCAGATGCTCCCTGTCAAATATAAGGAAATCAGCCTAAAATTAATAGAAATGGGATGCTAACCCAATACCGTACAAGTTGTTGCTGTGAGATTAACAATTCTATTCATGAACTGATTATACATCTTAAAGCCCCCCCCCGATTGGTTCCGGCTGCCTTGAACAAGAAAACGGAAATAGTAAAGTGAAAAGAATACATCTGCTAATGCGATCGACGTGTTGCACGAATTCCGAATCAGAATTATCAGATTTTTTTTAAAAATGAGAATTGCTTTAAACACAATCTGATTCTGGAAATTCTATTATTCCGAAAATTCTGATTCAGAAATAATTTATCGGACCACTATCATCTTTTTAGCACTCGTCTGCATATCTGAGGTAGTGAGGTTGTAATAGTATATTCCTGAGGGCAGTTCTGTGTTATCGAGCGTGATGTAATCAAAGTTGTGATCAACCTTGTAGTTTTTTAGTTCCTTGCCCATAGTGTTGAAAACGCGTATGGTGCCGGTGGTGCCGGGAGGTACTGAGTATTCAATTTTAACGCTGCCTGATGATGGATTGGGGACTGGGTTGGAGATGAGGCTGGAACCGCCATTTGAGTTGCCCCCAGGAGGGACACCAAGGCCCGGTGCACTGCCGCAGATATTGCAAGGTAATTTACCAGGTAACGAATAGATCGATGTTCGGTTAATTGAGATACCTCCCGAACTCTGCCACAAATATGCTAAGCCAACAAAGGAATCAACACCTATGTTGCTCACCACAAAGTTAGAAATAGAATCTATCCGATTTATAATACTTCCCGTCTCATCAAAGACAAGCAAATGCGTTGCAAAACTTCCTAACGCGGTGGTAGAAGTATCCATATACGCTAAGGCAATATCGACCTTATTGTCTATTTTAAACAAGTTCTCTGAGACATATCCCCATCCCAGAAGTTCAGAATTATGAGCGTTCAAAAAACCGTAGGGAGCCAGGCCAGCCACGGAGGGAAATGTTATGGTTTTCCAAAGGGTATGGTTCAAATTATACAATGTCATTTGATTAGCCTGTGTGCTGTAGGAAACATATTTTTTTCCAGAAATTAGCAAATCCACCACTAATGTTGGTGAATAGATGAAATTGGAATAGCTATGTTGCAACGCCATCTGCGCCTTTGAAGCAAATGATAATAGGAAAATTGCCACTACTGTAAACAGTTCTTTCATTGCAAATCGCTTTAAGAAATTAAAATAGATATAAATATAGACAGGATTTCGGTGTCAAAGGTTGGTTTCACATAAAACTGGAAAATTATGCATATCCATTCAGTTGCGTAACTACTTTTGGCCTAACCAGCCCGGCTTATACGATCCTAAAGCCCGAATAAACGGCACCTATTAAACCCACGTTCCATAAAAAAAAAATATTTTCAAAAAGGTTCGAAAAATAGTTTGCAAAAACGATTTCTTTCTCTACTTTTGCAATCCCAATTCAAACAAAACGAAGCGGGATAAGTGAAGTTCTTTATTATAAGCCACTTTAGCTCAGATGGTAGAGCAACTGATTTGTAATCAGTAGGTCGCTGGTTCGATTCCGGCAAGTGGCTCCTGAAAAGTCAATAATTAATAGTAGAAACTGGAGTCACTCACTTTTTCTGTACATTAATTTTTGGGTTACGCATAAAATGGGTAGATGGCCGAGTGGCTAAAGGCGACAGACTGTAAATCTGTTCTCTCACGAGTACGGAGGTTCGAATCCTTCTCTGCCCACTTTTTAATTAACAATTTTCAATTGACAGTACACAGTAAAATGTGTTCTGTCAATTTTGAATTGCCAGCAAAATTTTACAAAACGCGGGAGTAGCTCAGCTGGTAGAGCGACAGCCTTCCAAGCTGTAGGTCGCGGGTTCGAATCTCGTCTCCCGCTCAGTTTAAGCTAATTAGCCCCAGGGTTAATTAGCTTATGTAATGAAAAAAGTTCTTTAGCATAAAAACAGTTTCAGCTGTTGTAGCTCAGCGGTAGAGCACTTCCTTGGTAAGGAAGAGGTCGGCAGTTCAATCCTGCTCAACAGCTCTAAATGACGTTTAGAGAGAATAAATAAAAATTAGTGTTTCTATTAACTAATTTGCATTTACCTTTCACCTTTGAAAATAAAATCATCGCGCAATTGCGTGAGTAATACAAACAATAATTTAAACAATTTTAAAACAAAATAAAATGGCAAAAGAGACCTTTAAGCGGGACAAACCCCACGTAAACATTGGTACCATCGGCCACGTTGACCATGGTAAGACCACATTGACAGCGGCTATAACTACAATACTTTCAAGCAAGGGTCTTGCGACGAAGAAAGGGTATGATGAAATTGATGCAGCTCCAGAAGAAAAAGAGCGTGGTATCACTATCAACACAGCTCACGTAGAATATGCAACAAACGCTCGTCACTATGCACACGTGGATTGTCCTGGTCACGCGGATTATGTGAAGAACATGATCACTGGTGCAGCTCAGATGGACGGTGCTATATTGGTTTGTGCCGCTACAGATGGTCCTATGCCACAAACTAAGGAGCACATCCTTCTTGCTCGTCAGGTAGGTGTTCCACGTATCGTTGTATTCATGAACAAAGTTGATCTTGTTGATGATCCTGAAATTCTGGAACTGGTTGAAATGGAAATCCGTGAACTGTTAAGCAAGTACGAATATGATGGTGATAACACACCAATCATTCAGGGCTCTGCTACAGGTGCACTGGCTGGCGATCCAAAGTGGGTTAAGGCTGTAGAAGATCTGATGGAAGCTGTTGATAGCTGGATTCCATTGCCTCCTCGGCCTATCGACATGCCATTCCTTATGTCAGTAGAAGATGTGTTCACTATCACTGGTCGTGGTACAGTTGCTACTGGCCGTATCGAGCGTGGTGTGATCAAGGTGGGTGAAAACGTTGAAATCGTTGGTTTCAATGAAGATCCATTGACTTCTACCTGTACAGGTGTGGAAATGTTCAAGAAATTGTTGGATCGTGGTGAAGCAGGTGATAACGCAGGTCTGTTGTTACGCGGTATTGAAAAGAAAGATATCCGTCGTGGAATGGTTATTTGCGCACCAAAAACTATCACTCCGCACACAGACTTCAAGGGTGAAGTTTATGTATTGAGCAAAGAAGAAGGTGGCCGTCATACGCCATTCTTCAACAAGTACCGCCCACAGTTCTACTTCCGTACTACAGACGTAACCGGTGAGTGTGAATTGCCAACAGGTGTTGAAATGGTGATGCCTGGTGATAACGTTAACCTTCTGGTTAAATTGATCGCTCCGATAGCTATGGAAAAAGGCCTTAAGTTCGCTATCCGTGAAGGTGGTCGTACAGTAGGTGCTGGTCAGGTAACTGAAATTATCAAGTAAGAAATCTGCAGATCGATCTGCAATTCTAAAATAGTAAGAGCTGCCGGTTTTGCCGGCAGCTTTTTTTATGGACCTTCTTTTCCAAAGGCTTCAAAATATACGGTGCAGTCATGCGTTGATATTTGCACTCAGAATCATTTTACCCCAATTGGAACTGGATATTATGATACGGTCTTTTTTTGTTTATTTTTACGCTTCAAATAGATGATTGAATGAAAAAATTATTGGTTCTGGCCCTTCTTGCATTTTCCACCGGAGTGCATGCACAGCTTAAAAACATGAAGGAGCTTATTGAGTGGGGGCAAATGCCATATAACAAACTAGAGTCCATTCTCAAAAAAAGTTACTGGAAGAAAATGGAAGAAGGGAAAATGGATTCGTTTACCTACATCCGCTGGATTCCGGAGAACATGAACGAAAAGAACATGGGCGAAAATGTAATGCCTTTTGTAAGGAAAAGAGATAAACCTGTGAACTATATTGTTTTCCAAACCATCAATAAGCCATTATACGAGACTTTTCTGGCAGAGATCAAAAAAAGTGGTTTTGAATTCAGAAATTCAGAAAACAAACCTGATAAGAAAACCGATTTTTATGCCAGAGGCATGATCGGCGTTTCTATTATCGTAGGAAAAGAAAAGCCGGAGGCTCCACTATCTTATATTTTTGGTGTAAAAATGCTGGAAGGCGTACCAATGGACCCGAAACAGTTAGGTCCTAAGAAACTTGCTCCGGCACCTCCACCCGCAAAAAAGAAAAAATAAATACAGGCATTCTGCCAACAGAAATTCGAACAATCATACACTGTGATAAATAATTAAGGCCACCCGAATAGGTGGCCTTAATTATTTATTTGAATCAGTTAAACGTCTTTGCAATTATTAAGCATTCACAGCATCCTGAACCAACTGAGCGGCTTCGCTTAGAAGGATAGCAGATTGAACTTTAAGACCAGAATTAACGATCAGTTCTTTAGCTGCTTCAGCGTTGGTACCCTGCAAACGAACAATGATAGGAATATTGATGTTGCCCATCTTATTGTAAGCTTCGATTACACCAGCAGCAACACGGTCGCAACGAACGATACCTCCGAAGATGTTTACCAATATAGCCTTTACGTTAGGGTCCTTCATAATGATACGGAAACCTGCTTCAACAGTTTGTGCGTTAGCTGAACCGCCTACGTCCAGGAAGTTTGCCGGCTCACCACCTGCAAGCTTGATCATATCCATGGTAGCCATTGCCAAACCGGCACCGTTTACCATACAACCAACGTTACCATCCAGCTTTACGTAGTTGAGGTTATGTTCGCCTGCTTCTACTTCCGTTGGGTCTTCTTCACTCTTATCGCGCATGTCGGCGAGATCGGAATGACGCATGAGTGCGTTATCATCCACGTTCATCTTGCAATCAACAGCAAGAATTTTGTCGTCGGCAGATTTAAACAATGGGTTGATCTCCAGCATAGAGCAATCGAGGCCAACATAAGCATCATATAAGTTAGCAACGAATTTAACCATGTTCTTAAACGCTGTGCCACTCAGGCCCAGGTTGAACGCTATCTTACGCGCCTGAAAAGCCTGCAAAGGGAAACCAGGTTGTACCCACTCCTTGAATATTTTTTCAGGTGTATGATGTGCCACTTCTTCAATGTCCATACCGCCTTCGGTGCTGTACATAATCACATTCTGCTTTGTCGCGCGATCAAGCAAAACTGACATATAGAATTCCTTGCGCTCACTAGGACCGTCATAATACATGTCCTGGGCAATCAATATCTTGCTTACTTTCTTACCTGCAGGACCTGTCTGGATAGTAACCAGTGTATTACCGAGAATGTTCTTTGCAACTGTTTCCACAGCATCAGCACTCTTCACTACTGCAACCCCACTCTGCTCGGGTACTTCTACCATACGACCTTTACCACGGCCACCGGCGTGTATCTGCGCCTTTATAACGGCGAACTTAGATCCAGTATCAACTGACATTTGTTTGTAAGCGTTTACAGCTTCGTCAACAGTAGCGACAGCTATACCTTCCTGGGTGGGCACTTTGTAGCGTTTCAGCAGCTCTTTAGCCTGGTATTCATGCAAATTCATCTGTAAAAATTTGGGCGAAGGTAAGAAATAATGGGGCAAATTTACAATGGTAAATTTTTGCTCACAAAGAGGTCATTTCATGACTAAAAATCGCAGGTGCCGAATAACTCTGTGACTATTAAACAAAGAGCCGGATACCAGTATAAACTACAGGTATCCGGCTCAGATTATATGATAAAGCTACTATTCCTCTACCAAAACACTATTGATAACTACGTGCTCCAACGGGCGGTCATTGGCGCCGGTCGGTGCAGCTTCTATAGCCCGGGCTACATCCATTCCTGTAGTTACGAGGCCAAACACAGTGTGTTTTGAATCCAGGAAATTATTATCGTTCAGGTTAATGAAGAATTGGCTGCCATTGGTATTCCTGCCAGCATTTGCCATGGAAATTGTACCTGCCGCATTATTGTTCGCAGCTGTTATTTCATCATCGAATTTATAGCCGGGACCACCAGTACCCCACATGCTCATCTTGGCATCTTCCTTTGTCAACGGGTCACCGCCCTGTATCATAAAGTTTTTTATTACACGATGGAATTTTACACCATCGTAAAAACCCGATTTAGAGAGCTTTATGAAATTTGCGACTGTAGCAGGTGTTTGCTCATGCAAAAATTCTATTACGATGTCTCCCTTATTTGTTTGTAGTGTGGCTTTCATTTGAAAATTTTTTAAGTTATCCTGTTTCTTTAATAATTCGAAGCAGCGCAATAGATACCGCTTGAGAGCCAAAGATAATCACAATCAAATTAAAGTTTGTGCCAAATCAGAGGTTAAGCCGATCAGAAATATTTTTCATGATAAAAAGCGAACAATAATTGAGATTATCCTCCTTAATTCTACTTTTATCGAAGATAACAGGACAACAAAATGAGCATCGAACTTAACCTACCGGGCCAGTATGCAAGCGTAAACGGACTGAACCTATATTACGAGCTACATGGCAGCGGCTTTCCCCTGGTGTTATTGCACGGAGGTGGCTCTACTATACAATCAAATTATGCCCATATCCTGCCAGTGCTTGCCAAAGGACATCTGGTGATAGCTGTAGAGTTGCAGGCACATGGACATACACCAGACAGGGATATCCCTCTTAGCTTTGAGCAGGATGCCGATGACGTTGCTGCACTACTGAATCATCTTAAAATTGAAAAAGCCAATGTGTTGGGTTTTAGCAATGGAGGCACAACAACGCTGCAACTGGCAATAAGACATCCTCACCTTGTGCATAAAATTGTGCTGGCTTCCGCCACTTACAAGCGAGATGGTATGGATCCCGGCCTTTTTGAAGGCTTGCATCATGCGACTATCGACCATATGCCCCACCTGTTGAAAGAAGCCTATTTTGAAGCCAACCCTGACCAAGAGGGATTTCAAAAAATGTTCTTCAGAGACGTTACCCGGATGATCAATTTTAAGGACATTAGCGATACGGACATTGCTGGGATTCAGGCACCCGCGCTGGTTATTAACGGGGATAAAGATGTGGTAACCACTGAACATGCGCTCGCCCTCTCCCGCACACTCCCGCATGCGCGGCTATTAGTTTTGCCCAGCAGCCACGGAGGTTACCTGGGGGAAGTTTGTTCTATAGATAAAACAAGCAACTTAGTTGGACTGACTCTTGGCGTTATAATTGATTTTCTAAAAGGCAGCAATTCATAAAATCAACACATTTTCAATAGTTTTAGCACAAAAAGAGGATGACTGAATCAGGTAACCCGATTAAAACGGATTTTAAATACTGGATTCCCTTTAAAATGTTTTTTAACGACGAGGGAATGTTTTTCAAATGGATGTATACCGGCAGGAAACCATTTACAATGCCATTTTTTGAAGATGAATTGGTTCATTACCGTCAATTACCAGAATACGTTGACGCTCCAGGCTTCACCTGCAATGGGGCTGAACTTATTGAACGGAGTAAATCAATAGATGCAGTTGCCCCTTCAGCTTTAATATTCCATATTTCGAGATGCGGATCAACTCTTGTTTCACAATGCCTTGGCAGCCATGACGAATATTTGTCCTTGTCAGAGGTGCCTATATTTGACAGCATACTCAGGCTCCGTTTTAAGGGCGGGTACGATGAGGCATATATTGACGAGCTATTGAAAGCTGCTATCAAGTTTTACGCCGTTCCCCGAAAAGGCAGCGAGAACAAGCTGTTTATTAAAATGGATAGCTGGCATCTTATGTTTTATGACCAACTTCGTCGCCTCTTCCCAACCACACCAGTGATCATACTCTACCGCGAGCCTGCCGAGGTCTTAAAATCGCACAGCAATCGCATGGGCATACAGGGTGTTCCCGGGCTATTGGATCAGGAGCTATTTTTCGTTGGCCCATTGACTGATGAGCTGTATTTACCTAAAAACTACATTGAGCTAGTCGTAAGGCGATATTTTGAAACAATTGCTGACATTGTCAGCCGTGACAGCGAGGTGCTGTTGCTCAATTACAATGAAGGATTATTGTTAATAATGAAAAAAATCGCAGCGTTTTCAGGCATTGAACTCTCTCCGGAATATGAACAGCTCATTGCTGAACGAGGCCAGTATCATTCGAAGTCTCCCCGCGAAAAATTTGTAGAACAAAATATAGTAACGGATGCTGATAACCTTCAGGCGAAGGAGCTCAAAAAGTTATACTTGTCAGTTGAAGCCCACAGGCTTGGAACGATGACGAAATAAAATGCCTCTATTTCATTTATGCCCAAGTTGGACCTGAGGTGCAACTTGGGCATTGCTATTTTTTTTAAGGACAAAAATACTATTCAACCGGGCTGAGTTTAGTAATCAAATTCTCTTCGTCATGAGCGATAAAAAACAAAAGCTTGCTAATGGGGGCCATTTCAATAATAAGGGGCTGTGAGATATTGATGGCCGGCAAGATGTAGTCATAGATTTTAAAGGGCTTCAGTGAACCGTCAATTAAATGAAGCATGTAGTCTTCTTTCTTTTTGATAATCTCATAATTCGTAGCCACAATACGTAGCTTCCTTCCTCTGATCAGGTCGATGAGCGCTGGCACGCAGGTTCCGGAAAATATTAAAAAGAATGCAATTAAATAGTACGCCATTCTCTTTCCTACACCTTCCGCAGGCTTAGAAAAACATAGAAAGATCGCTAACGCAATAGAAAATAATAACATCAGCCCAACAAGAACTGCCGCCGTAAAAAACAGATAGAGTTTTATCTGTTGCCGCAGAGATTTTCTATCAGCTTCGTTGAGTGGGATTTTAGATATCATTAAGTTTAAAGATAACAAAGAGTTTTGGTTCTGGATATTTCAGGAGCATTGGGCATAGGTTAGCTTAGGAATGTCCATTCTTTTCCTCCTATTTCGGCAACGTCAGTTATAAGCATAATGGAATATATTTAAGCCCTTGCACACCTGATGCATGAATTTTTCCTAACTTAGTGGACAAAACAACAGATAAAAGGAATACTATGTTCAGCGAATATGCCTGACAAAAAATTCAAACCTAGCCTAATCTACATCATGCGGACACTCTTACTTCACCGATGGGAAATTCAAAAACACATCCCGTTCTTGGCTCTCGTAACCATTTTCATTTTTAGCTGCCAAAAACACGAAACACCATTCAACCATCAGACTGTTGCGCAAAAAATGAATGGCACCAGAATATGGCATGGCACTGGGCAATCTTTTTGCACCTTGTGCACCCCACCGAGCTTGACATACGACGTGACGGATACAATTTCAATAGCCATGGCCAGCGATACTGCTCAGATGAGTTTCAAGAGTGGCTATTATATTTCCATTCCATATTTATCCCACGATGAAAAGAGCAAGATCCTCAACTTCTACACGGATTCTCCACCCTTTGGGCATGCAAGTATCAAATATTATTATGCGTCTGACATAATAGAGTTTGAGTATGAATCTGGTGGCTATGGATACAGTGAAGTTGAGAATTTGAGTACGCACTAAAATCATTGTTACGTTCTCGCAATATTTCGGCAGAATATTGCAGTGTCAGAGAAAAACAGCAAGCCCAATAACAACTCAAATTAACTACCCATATGAAGCTATTACTTTCCCAAGGCCAGATAAGGAATCAGTGCTACATGACGGCTCTACTCGTACTATTCTTATCTGGTTTCAATTCAAGCTGCAATAAACATGATAAACCTGTCGCAGTGGCAACTGTAGCCCCATTTAATCATGAAACCTACGCAAAAAAGATGTGTGGAGTAAGAATCTGCAACCACGGGGGCTATGATGTTTGCGACCTCTGTATTCCGCCATATAACATTAGTCACTATTCACTTGACACAATTTATATCTCTTGGGTGGAAGATTCAATAATTATGAGAAATGAAAGTAACACCTTCTTCATCAGTCTTCCTTATTTCGGCTCCGACACTAGTTCATCTCGTAAAACGATAACTTATGCAACCAGCGAATACAGCGTCTTCCTTTATCTTGGCATCAAATACTACTACCTTGAGGATAAAATCAGCTTTGAAAAATATACAACGTCAACTGGCGAAAGCTACTACGACCACATTTACTCATTGTAACTACCTAATGCCGAGATAATTAGCGGGTTCTAAGTAAATATATCAAAGGCCCACCGACAGGGCATGACACAAAGTTTGTGACAACCTATCCTTTACCAAAACAAAAACCACATGATTTTCACCGCCATTGATTACTATTGAAGGATCATGTTTGAAATTACACCGCTTCAATAAACTTGTTGAGCGCAGGTTATCCTGGTGAGTATATGCCTCAATGGCATCAAGCTGTAATTGCGTGAAGCCGTATTCGATCACTTTAATTAATGCTTCTGTCATATATCCCCTACCCGTGTGGCCAGACAGTAATGCATAGCCCGTTTCTG
This sequence comes from Flavipsychrobacter stenotrophus, assembly GCA_947379685.1. Classification (GTDB taxonomy): domain Bacteria; phylum Bacteroidota; class Bacteroidia; order Chitinophagales; family Chitinophagaceae; genus Flavipsychrobacter; species Flavipsychrobacter stenotropha_B. Next base: position 10,426 of record CANCOG010000055.1, read on the forward strand.
CTTTCGAACGGTCTGCAGAAAAATTCCAAAGGCAAATGGTACCAATAAATTGTTTCCTTTCTTTAAGTTCTATTCCCCAATATACCCATTTGTTGTTCTCGATGCCCTTTTGTATCCATCTAATAAAATCACGGGTCTCGTCAATATCGTGGTGCCTGAAACCTTCGATGTATTTATTGGCTTCAGGATCAGAACGAAGCACAAAATTATCCTCGTCGTCACTCATTTCAAATTGTCTTAAAACAAGCCGATCCGTTTCTAAAACAGGGAATGGAGAAAAAATTGTTTCATTCATCAAAAATAGTTTGCCCAGGTGATGAGCTAAAACTACAAAACATTACCATTCCGTCAATCTGTAGTCGGCTAATAATCTTCATTCGTCGCCCACTACCCGCCATCATGTATTACTATCCTACACCCTGTAGTAAAATATTTTCAGTACTTTGTGTTGCATAGTACTATAATTTCCCCTACTTTTGTGGAGAGAAAAGGTATTAATTACTTTAAAAGGGATAAAAATGAATATCGAGAATACACAAAGCCAAATGCGCCGGGGGATACTGGAGTTCTGTATCCTTTCCGTGATACGCAGGGGTGAGGCTTATCCCAGTGATATTGTGGAGGAAATGAAGGCATCGAAACTGCTGGTGCTGGAGGGCACCTTGTACCCGTTGCTGACACGGTTAAAAAATGCGGGCATGCTCACCTACCGGTGGGTGGAGAGCAATTCGGGACCACCGCGCAAGTATTTCTCGCTTACTGAAACGGGTATAGAATTTTACAAGGAACTCGAAGACACCTGGAATGAACTGGCCTTTGCTGTGAATGCACTTAAAAACAAGGAAGAGTCACTGCCACCATTGAATGAAAATTCGATACCAGCCTAAGTGACCAGAGCGAGACACAAAAAATGACACCACCAAACAAAACTAAAATGGAAAAAATCATCAACATAAATTTCCAGGGAAGGGTAATACCGATCGAGGAAACGGCTTACAACCACTTGAAACAATATATTGACAGCCTGAGGAATCACTTCGCCAGTGAGGAAAGCAGCGATGAGATCATCAATGATATTGAAAACCGGATAGCAGAACTGCTGATGGACCGTTTGAAAAACGGCGCGAACTGCGTAGGTATGACCGACCTTAATATGGTTATTGACAGCATTGGGCGTCTTGAAGACATTGAAGCTGCTGAGGGAGATGAACCCAGGAATCAGGGAACCAACAACCCGCCACCTTTCGGCCAGCAATCTTTCAAGGGAAGGTTGTTCAGGAATACCGATGACCAGGTGATTGCTGGCGTATGCAGTGGCATTGCATACCGTACAGGTATTGACCCCATAATAGTTCGAATTGTATTTGGCCTGTTGTTTGGTGCATTGTTCTGGATATATATATTGTTATGGATCATTGTTCCCGCTCAGAGCATTCGTTCCAATATTACCCGCAGGCTTTACCGTAACCCTGAAGACAAAGTAATTGCAGGCGTATGTGGTGGCCTTGCAGTCTATTTCAAATTAGATAGCTGGATACCGAGGATCATTTTTGCATTTCCGTTCATCATTGGTATACTTACCGGTGGAGCGCATTGGTTCTGGTGGCATTGGTGGGGCGTGGGACCACGCATATTTGCAGGGTCATTCGGGAGCACATTATTTGTGCTGTATATCATTCTCTGGATAGCACTTCCATTTGCCAGCTCGGCAACTGCAAAAATGGAAATGCGCGGCGAAAAGATCGACATCAACTCCATTAAGGCTGCAACACAGGCAAATGCAGGAGGAAACATCCACCACAGGAGCCTGGGCAGCAGCATCGGACATGTGATCGCTACTTTGTTCAAAGCATTCTTTATGTTCATTGCGGCCATAGTTGCCCTGAGTCTCTTTTGTTCACTCATAGCACTGGTCATTACTGGTTCGGTAGCTGTACCTTATACTGATTTTGTGCTGGAGGGCTGGGGACAATATGCATTGGCATGGGGTGGAATCGCATTGTGCATGGGCATCCCCCTGTTAGGACTCATCATATGGCTGGTAAGGCGTTTGATGGGTGTCCGGTCTCAACGCCACTACCTGGGCTACATATTTACAGGCCTGTGGGTCATCAGCTTCCTGTGCCTGCTCACCTTGTGTGGTATACTTATGCGGAACTTCAGTTCCCGGTCATTGGTTGAACAAACTGTTGGAGTGGTACAGCCACCTGTAAACAAGGTATACGTTAATGTAAGTGAACTTCAAGGACCGCCTGTTACACGCCATCATGGCATTTGGGACGGCGATTGGGATGAAAACGCTCCGTTTCAGATCGTTAATAATGATTCACTCTGGCTGAATACCGTAAAAGTGCATGTGGCACAAAGTGATGATTCTTTGTTTCACATTTATGAAACCAGGATCAGCAGGGGAAACAGCACAGACGAAGCGAAAACTCTGGCCGGGCACATCGTATTTAACATCAGCCAGCACGATAGCATTATCAATTTGCCCCGTGGCTTCATGATCAGTAAGAAGGACAAGTTCCGCAATCAGCAAGTATTGGTGACTATCGAAGTGCCGGTTGGCCGGGGTATCGAGTTCAACAAGAATATCGATAACTACAATTGGTTTAACATAAATACTAACGGAAGAAAAAGCTCCTACATGGAAGTCAACTGGGACGATGATGATGACGACTATAACACAGGTAGTGAATACAAAATGACGCCCACCGGACTTAAAAATCCGAAAGACTCGACAGACAAGATCAATACTGAGGAAGTTGACGACAAAGAGTAACGTTTCTTTTGCGCTCACAAACCTTATTATTATGAACAACCGAATGAAACAATGTACTATTGGGCTGCTTTCTTTACTGCTACTGGCAACCAATGTTGTTGGCAAGGAAAAGAAAGTAGCCCAAACTACGCCAGAGTTGTTGCAGGAAATCAGGATACAGGACAGCGTTATGTTTGCTGCCTTCAACACCCAAAACATGGGTGCACTTAAAGCCTTTTTTGCAACTGAGCTTGAATGGTTCCAGGACAATGCAGGGCAACTGAATTACGATACTGTTTTCCTGAACTTCAGCAATAACTTCAAGAAGGGAAACAAACTCACAAGGACATTAATGCCGGGTACCCTTGAAGTTCACCCCATCAAGAACTATGGTGCCATAGAAACAGGAATGCATCAGTTCAGGCACATGGAAAACAGTAAAGAAGAAGTGGGCACTTTTAAGTTCATGATGATCTGGAAAAAATCGGAAGATGGCAAATGGAGGATCACAAAGGTGATCAGCTATGATCATTAAGCCCCCTATCCCCCTAAGTTGCTCTATAGCTTACTTACAGTAACAATTGGCCCAAGCGGCACGCCAGCCTTGGGTTGGGTTGTGAGTTCAGGTGCAAAATACTGGCTGATGGCTCCGTCGAAATACAGGGCGTTGTCACAACCCAGATAGTCGCGGTACAGCTCTGCAAATTCATAAAAATTCACCATGTCGTCTGAAACTACAAATACCACCTCGTTCTTCTGATTCACGCCAACACCATTTCTGATATTCAGATTGACTGAATTTTTGGTGAAGTTCTTATTGAAGTTACGCCCGGCCACCAGCATCGGGCCTGACTGTGTTGCATAATAGGCGTCAGGTTTCTTAGTGACGAATTCTTGCGTGGTAAGTATATGCGCATCATTTCCTTTCCCGAGATAGAAGACACCATTAGGCTGCATAGTGAAGTTGCCGGTGCCCTTGCTTACTGCATTTATTTTATGCTGCAGCTTGCCCTGTGCAACCATTAGGCCAATAGCATGGCGCTTCTCATCGTACATACCTCCATTGCACGCAAAAAGAAGTCCGGCCTTTTTTGATTGGTACAAACTTGTAAAATCATAAACCCCATCACCCGCGTCCAATTTATTAAACACCTCAATTTTATATTTATGAGGATCGAAAGTAGCAACAAAGTAGTGCTTACCCCGGAAGCTAACCAGCTTAAATACCCCACTTTTACCCAAAGCACGTTCATCCTTTGATGGCGCAACTTTAACCTGGGACTGGCAACTATATGTGCTCACGCAAAATAACAACGCGAATACAAGAACAACTTTCGAAAACATGCAGTTTGTTTGAAGCACGAATGTACGCGACAAACTATTAACCCGAAGCAGCTAGTCAACACCGAAAGTGCCGTTACCACGCATGTGTGAATTATGCAACTTATTTAAAAAGTAATGCAACAGTGGAGCCTGCAGGTGAGCCTACCTTTACACTGCGTTGTACAACACCCGCGAAACCGAAGAACAATATGTCCAAAGATCACAACAAACACGAGCACAAGGGAGAGGGATTAAGATTGGTCGGCAACCCTGAAAAAATGATCAACCTGTTACTATCGTCTCCAGTGGAAAAAGAATGGGTAACAGATGAAATAAATAATCACGGACCAAAACACAAACAGGTTCTAACAGCATTAATGCTCAGGCGGCTATTGAAACTTGTACAAAGGGTGGAGCAAACTACGGGAACGAAATTCACAGCACAGGAAGGGTGCAAACTTTTTGTCACTAAAAAGGATGAAGAATTACTGTTGCCAATACGACTACCAGTTCATAAGGGAATAAACACCGATGTGCAAGGCGTTGTTGATGCAATAGCACATGCACCCGAGCACGAAGCATTGGC
>CANCOG010000056.1 GCA_947379685.1 Flavipsychrobacter stenotrophus
GTTGTGCTGGCAATAGTGGCCTGTACACGTTTCTGGTTAACACCGTAACCCAGCTGCACCAGTGAGTGCCTGTTGAGCCTGATATAAGGGATCTTTCTCTTGATCGCTTCTTCCACAATGGACCCTGTGCTCGGTCCAAGGCGTTCTTCCTCTCTTATCTCGCGCAGGTTCTGTATCTCTTCTTCAAGGTCACATGGTTCGTTAGCTACCAGTGCCTGTGCAATCTTTACAGCGGCCTTGGCAGTATAGATGCCAGCCTTGGCTTCCTGGTAAGAAAATACGACATGATATATACCGGAGTCCTTTGTTTCGCGTGTGCGACCAAAGCCTGTGTCCATACCAGCAAGCGTTTGGAGTTCCAGTGCAATGTGCTCTATTACATGCCCCATCCAGGTACCTTCCTTTACCCTGCTGTAGAAACCACCTGGCACTCCTTCAGAACACCGGTGATCGTATAAGGTAGGCATGAGCGCCGAAAGACGCTCCAGGAAGCCCGGAATTTTATCTGTTGGTCTTTCTTCCATTTCCTCGAGATCGAGGAGCATTACAATTAGTTTATGTCTTGAGGCCGACCAGTAATTAGGCCCGTTCATCGCCTTTATATCCAATATTTTCATACGCCGCTTTCAATTTGTGTATTAAGGTAGTGATTTAATTGAGGATTACAAATTATTGATCTGGTCTTGACCATGTTATTTTAGCTGGCCTTCCCTTTATCCATGGAATAGTTTCCGATATCGAAAGCAACACTGCAAAGTGGTTTGACGAAGATCAATTGCTTCCTTGTCCATTGTCATAGACTGAGCACTGGTACTCCTATACTTTTGTCTAAGTTTCTAACTAAAAATTATAAGTGAATGATTAGAAAATTCCTGTCTTTTAAACCGCACTGGGTAATACCCGCTCCTTCCTGAAAACCGGCATCTTATAAATGCTGGTTTTCTGTTTTCAGGGGTAGGTCAAATCCTGCCCATTGTGAGAGGGTGGGTAAACCATTCAACCGGAATTAAAAAATCAGCCCTCAAGGAGCTGATTTGAACTTATTGAATGAAATTTTATGACACCTACAACGCCTTATACTCTTCAATGATCTCCTTCAGCGACTGACGCACCAGCACACGCATTTTCTCAATCGAAGCAAGGGCTTCAGCTGTTGGCGGCATGGTGTTCAAGCTGAATTCAATATTATCCAGCAGATGGAACAGGTTATCTGCACCTATAATACCCACCGAGTTTTTAAGGTTATGAACCTGTGATTGTATCTTCTCAAAATGCCCCAGTGAAAGATCCTTTTCCAACGCATCCAGCAGCACCGGCGTCTTGGAAAGATAGATCTCCAATATTTCCTTTACTGCTGATATCTCATCGCCGACGGCATTTTTGAGGTAAGTGATATTTGTTATTTTTTTCTCACCGCCACCGCTGTCTTTTTTAGGTATCAGATCGAACATTTTCTGGTTGAGCTCGGCCGGGTTGAAGGGCTTTGAAATGTAATCATTCATTCCTGCCTTCATACAGTTTTCCCGCTCACCTTGCATTACAGATGCCGTCATGGCCATGATCGGCGTCTTGCTTTTTAACTCCTTCCTTATTTTCGAAGTAGTTTGTATTCCATTCATTTCCGGCATCTGTATGTCCATCAGAATGATGTCATAATTGTTTTTTGCAACAAGTTCAAGCCCTTTATGCCCGCTTTCAGCAATAGTAACTTTTGCACCCCATTTTTCAATGGTGTACTTGGCCACCCGCTGGTTCATGATATTATCTTCCACCAGCAGAACGTTACAGCCCGCGAGAGAACTTATTTTCATATTCACGAGCTGCGTCTTTTCCGGGAAGGCGTTGCTTTGGTTCAGCTTGAAATTGAAAGTGAACGTAAACGTTGTACCCTTGCCTTCCTTACTGGTAACCTTAATTTCACCTTTTTGCTGCTCAATAAGCTGCTTGGCAATGGTGAGCCCCAGGCCGGTACCTCCATACTTGCGGGTAGTATCGCTCTGTGCCTGTGTAAAACTCTCAAATATGGTATTGATCTTATTCTGCGGTATACCTATCCCTGTATCAGATATAGTGAACTCTAGTGTAAGGATGTCGTCTCTAAGGTCTTTTTGCTGAACAGTGATGGTGACACTGCCCTTTTCCGTAAACTTAAGCGCATTGTCTGCCAGATTGAGCAGTATTTGGTTCAGGCGTACCGGGTCAGCAACCACAAGGTCTGGTATCTGGCTGTCTATTTGCGAAATGAGCTGTATGTTCTTCTCATCGGCCACTGCTTTCAACGTGAAGATGACGCTGTTTACCAGGTTCTTCAGTACAAATTCAGTTTCTTCAAAAATCAGCTTGCCGGATTCTATCTTAGTTACATCAAGTATGTCATTAATGATGCGGATCATGTTCTTCGACGACTCCTTAATGCCATCTACAAACTCTTTCTGTTCTTCAGTAAGCTGGGTCGTATTCAGCAGGTTCACCATCCCAACGACACCATTCATAGGTGTGCGTATTTCATGACTCATCTTGCCCAGGAACGTTTGCTGCATTTCCTTGGCCTCTGTGGCCAGGCGGGCGGCCTCCTGCATGGCTTCCTGTGTTTTCAGTCGCTCCGTAATGTCATACAGTGCGAACCTGTAACCTACTATATTGCCATTCTTCTTTATCAGCGTAGCTACTTGTTCTATCCAGAGTTTTTCACCGGTCTTTATGATAATAGGGAACAGATACGTAGTTTCCTCGGTCCGGTCCAGTAATTGTTTCTGGTAAAAGGCTATCGATTTCTTGCGCCATTCCCCATCGTAGATAGATGCGAACTGCTTACCCAGCAGGTCTTTGTCGCTATAGCCAATAGTCTTTTTTAAGCGGCTGCTTACATAAGTAAATCGCCCCTGAACATCGGCTGTAAACAGCATTTGTGCCGATTCCTCAATCAGGTTCCTGTACATCGCTTCACTTTCTTCAAGTGCGTCGTGTGCTTTCCTAACTGTTGTTATGTCGTATGCAAATACAGTTGTACCGAGTAATATCCCCTTATTGTTTGTTGTGGCAGTGGCATTCAGTAATACAGGCAAATGGCTTCCATCCTTGCGCTTGTATGAAAGGTTGTAATCTTTCAAAATGCCATTCCTTGCCAGCAATTCTTTGGCTTCCTGCCAGGCGTGAAGGCTATCTACTGGTAAAATATCGTTTATGGTAAGCTTGTCAATTACTTCATCGCGGGAGTAGCCCAACCATGCAAGTTCTGTATGGTTCATCTCCGTAAACTTTCCGTCGTCGTCGGTAGTATGGAACCCGAATGGCTCCATGTCATAACTGCCGCTCTTAGTCTGTTTTGCTGCTCCACGCGTTGCGTTGGGCGCCGAGATCTCCATGTCCGTCACATCCCTTAGCGTTCCATGAAGGCCTATTAGGTCACCCTTGCTGTTAGTACGGTTACGTATTATTGCAATGATCTCCTTTTCATGGCCCTTACGGGTAACTATTTTGAAATAGACTGTTTCGCTGAATACCTTGCTGCCCGGCTTACCGTCGTTAGTTTCTTTTTTTATTGTGCCCGGGTCCTTGCCTTTCTTGGTTATGATCCTGAATTCGGCTTTATCACCTGCCGGTTCTGTGCCCATGAATTTCTTAAAGACATCGTTGACACGTTCAAAATCACCGGGAATCACAAAACTCAAAATAGACTGGTCTTTTGATTTTTCGTGGTGGTAGTCGAACTCAAAAATACTATACATACCGGTGCTCCAGGTTGTATCTCTATTAATGATATTTAATTCCCAACTGCCCGTTTTCGAAAGCACTTCCACGTCATCCAGCTTCTCTTTAAGCAGAACTTCGTTGGTAACGTCGTTCCTTATGGAAACTGTTTTTAATATCTCTTTGTTCTTGTTGGTAAAGGGTATTAAGGTTAGGTTGCTCCAGGAAATAGCACCTCGTTTATTCTGGTTTTTTACCCGGCCTTTCCATGTTTTATTATCGGTGAGACTTTCGAAAATTGCTGCATTTTGTTCGTCACTAAGGTCGGCCAGGTTTATGACTCCCTGATTCTTGCCCAATATCTCGCCTGCTCTCATATCTGCCAGCGCACAAAACTCTTCGTTTACATATTCGTAGTTAAGTTTTGCATCTGTAACAGCTACCGGCGCAATCTGGTAGAGCGCTTCCTTGTAAAAATTTCCTTCTTTTTCTTCCCTCCTCAACTCCAGGGCTGACATCACTGAGGCCCTTAATATTTTTAAAGAAACTTTTTGGTGTTCATTTAATTTATTGGGATACTGGCCCATTACAGCAAGTGTACCTAACCTGTATCCATCCTTATTAACCAGTGCTATACCAGCATAATACCTGATACCAGGGTCATGTGACACTAAGATATTTTTATCAAATCTATTGTCAGAAAGCGGGTCTGTAACCTCAAAAATATCGTCCTTTAATATGGTATACCTGCAAAAAGAAGACTCCCGGGGCATGTCCTGTACTTTCAGCCCAATATGCGACTTGAACCAGGTCCGCTTATCATCAACTATACTAATGATCGCAATGGGTGTCTTGCAAATTTCCGCGGCCAGCTGTGCCAGGCTATCAAATTCAGGTTCTGCCGCTGTATCTAGTACATCGTACAATTTTAAAGCTGCTATGCGCCCTTCTTCGTGCTTAGACAAGGGTAATTCAAACATAATAAAAGGTATTGTTTGGGATTGACAGCAATATTAAGCAATTTTAGCTTGTTAGGCGAACAAAGCAATTTATGATAGTTACTACATAGCAACCGGAAAGCGGGCGCAACAATGGCAGGCACACTTCTTTAGGGTTGGTGCAAATTTCTTGTAACGGGCACTATTTCCATTAAATACAGATAAAGAGAGAAGCTATTCTGATTTTTTCTTCTTCTGGGCGTATGTTATCAGTGCTATTGTTTCTTTCGTTAGTGGTTTTATGAGGTAATAGACTACATTTTTGTTCGCCTGCGCCCTTTCCATGTCACGTTTATCAACTGATGATGAAAGAATATATATTTTTATCCTATTTTTATGCTCTTCCGCCAGCACTTCGAATTTTTCCAGGAACTCCCAGCCATTCATAACTGGCATATTGATGTCGAGGAAAAGAATGGCTTCCATGTCGTTTCCGGCGTACTCGGTCGATACATGTTGGTACCCGGCGTGCGGGTCCGTAAATGTAGTAACATGAGCCTCTTTAAATAGCTTTTCTATACAGGCGCGGCAAATCTTATTATTTAACGCATCATCGTCGATTACTATAAAACGTGTATTCTTATCCATAGTTGTTTTTTACAAGGTTCTTAAAATGCAATATAGTACTAATTTATCAAAATCTCACAATTAATTTATGCTTCCGGCAATTTCAAATTCCATCGTAAACTGCGTTCCTTCATTCACTTTACTCTGTATAGATATTTTCCCATCAAGCGTTTCCACTTGTGTTTTTACCATAAAAAGCCCCATCCCTTTACCCTCTGCTGCCTTTTGATGGAAGCGCTTATATAGTCCAAAAAGTTGTTCTTTGTTTTTTTCCAAGTCAATGCCCAGCCCATTATCCTTGAAAACAAGCTCAATTTTCTTGTCCAGCTTGCGGCTTCTTATATCTATGACAGGTGTAATTTCCGGTTTCTTATATTTAAGGCTGTTTGAAATCAGATTGTAGAAAATGCTATGCATATAGCTCTTCAAAGTGATCATTTCATCTACCTCATCGAAATCACAGTTGATCTGAAACATTTCATTTTCTGTCATGCCACCAATGCTGAATCTGATGTCTTCAACTATTTGTGAGAACAACACGGCCTCCTTATTTTCATTCACCTCATGCTTCATCTGCAAAATGCGATTCAGGTCAGTTATGACGTTGTCCAGCTTTTTAACAGAAGAACTCAGGCCTTCGGCAAAAACTGTCTTGTCTTCCTCACTTAGCCCACCTTCATTCAGCGCTTCCGAGATGCCTAAAATATTTGCAACAGGTGCCCTCAGGTTATGCGAAATAATGTAAGCAAACTGTTCGAGGTCCTTATTTCGCCTGATCAGGTCGCTGGTTATTTTCTTTTCCTGAAGTTCCGAAGTTTTTCGTTCGGTAATGTCACGAAGCGACATGATCACGCCAAGTATAACTTTATCATCGCTCCATACCGGGTGGAAATGCGCATAATACCACTTGTTCGTTCCATCGTTTTCTTCATAATTCACCTCGTAATTCAGGTTCATGCCATGCATGGCATCCTTCAGCGATTTTCTCACCACTGCCTGCCGGGCTTCCGAAAAGTAGCTAACGGCATAGGTCCCTTCTACCAGCGTTTTATCAAGGTGTTTCTGTGAAAATTTATAAGCTGGCTGATTAAAAGAAACGACTTGTAACTGCATATCCAGCAGTACATAGGCTGTTTCAGTATTTTCGAAAATACTTCTCAGGTTAGCTTCCGATTTCTGCAATAATTCGGCCGCCATCTTGCGCTCAGTAATATCTTGCGCTGTTCCGGTTATTTTAACTTTCCTGCCGGTATGTTCATCAAAGATCACCTCACCCAGTTCCCGCACTATCCGTTCGCTGCCATCCCGCAAAATGGTACGAAACTCAACGCTGAACTCGGGGTTTTCCGGGGACGTTGCATCCAGGGCTTCCGCTACCAAATCTTTATCTTCCGGATGCAGGATGCTGTTGAAGAATTCACTGGTAGCCCTGGCTTCACTTGGTGAATACCCAAAGATCCGATAGGTTTCATCGGTCCAGTTAATAACATTATTCTCTTCTTTATCGCTCAATACCACTTCCCAACTGCCAATATGACCAATTCGCTGGGAAGCCATTAACCGGGCTTCACTTTCTTTTAGCTGATTTATAGCGGCAAGCTTGTCGGAAATATTATCATAGATAACAAGCCGGCATTTCTTTCCTTCAAAAATAATGTCGGAGGTTGTAACCTCCACTTGTATTACTGATCCGTCCTTCCTTCTGTTGCGCCATACCCCTTTCTTGCCTTGGTCAACTGGGTAGTCATCAATGGCTACATGCCTGTCATGCTGATAGTCATGCATTACTATCTCATCAGTGGTCAGGGAAAGAAATTCCTCGCGCGAGTAGCCATATTGGTCTATCGCAGCCTTATTGACGTCAAGATAGCGCCCCGTGCCCATTTCAATCACACAAAGCGGTGTCGGGTTATTTTCAAAAAGATTCCGGTATTTTTCTTCACTTTCCACCAGCTTTATCTCAGCTTCGGTATGTTCAGAAATATCCCTGATAAAGCCATTTAACTGTACCACCTTAAGGTCGGCATCGCGAGTAACAAATATTTCAGAGTGAATATATTTTATGGGGTCGCCCGGTGCGCCAATCCTGAAGGTAAATTTCTGCCGGTTTCTGAAATTAACTGCATCTTCAATAGTCAAACGAACAAAATCCCTGTCGTCAGGGTGCACCTTTTTGTAAAAGCCTTCCCAGGAGGGGAGCACTGTTCCGGGTTCATAGCCCAGAATCCTGTATTTCTCATCCGACCAGTATAAAGAATCATTGACGATGTCTTCCTTCCAACTGCCGAAGTGGGCAAGCCGCTCGGCATCTTTCATTAATGTCTTTCGTGCAACCAGTTCGTTGAAGAAAGCTTCTTGCTCCTGCTTAAGGGTATACTTTTCAATAGCATTAAGCAGGGCTATCGGTAACCTTTCCAGTCCGGCTTTCAGCACATAGTCATCGGCACCACTTTTAATGAGGTTTGCAACGTATTCTTCAGAAAGAGACTGGATTATTATGATGAGTGGGGTGCCTATGCCTCTGTCGCTCACTGCATTCAGTGCATCAAGAGGGCTGCAGTAGGGTACTGAATCGCTCACCAGTATGGCATCAAATTTTTCCGATTTAATGGCAATCTGGAATTCAGTCTTGTTTTTTACTATATCTACTTTAGCTGCAATCCCCGCGCGATCCAGTAATCTTTTTACCAGTTCAACGTCAGAAATCACATCCTCCAGCAGCAGCAAATTCAGGTTATTCATATTGCGGTCCTAAATTTATAAATATTTTTCCGCTAATCCGCCAAATTCACCCCGAATTCATCAACATACAATTACATAACACCAATATCCTGCAGGTGTCGCCACATGAATTCGTTCAACGATCACATATGGCTGGCCATTATATGATTCTTAATTTCCCGCCGAAGGGCATCATATTGAATGTAATTTATGTGGTTTAAATTAATTAGTTAAGCCATGGGCAAGGCCGTGAATGACAATGTTCCCAATTGCAGCATGAAGCCATAGTGTGGCGATATCAGGCTAAAGGGCAAACACGATATTCTAATCCCCGTTCAGTTGCACTACATCGGGTGCGGTTATATAGTTACTCGAATAACGAAAACGGATATTGGTCGTTAATATCACCTTGAAGCCCTTCATATTTGTTGGCGCTATAGGGAAATAATAGGCCCTGAGCTCCATAGTATTAAAGACAAGGTTTTCGTTCCTGGCCCTTATTCCACCGCCAACACTTGTAAACAGCGAGGAATGACTGTAGGGCCCTTTTTCGGGTGTAATCAGTGACAGGTCGGCATACGGGAATGGCGCAAATTTGAAGCCCCACAATTTTGGTTTCAGGTAAAATTCCGTTTCCAGTTGCACGCTCAGCCTGCGTGTACCATAAATACTGTCAGAAAGAAACCCCCTGAGTCCATAGCTGTTGTCAAGGCGCAAAGGCGCATAGGTCACCCTGTTATACAAGTGCGTATAACTCATGTTTATGTACTGCCGTATCTTGGTGCTATTCCAGAAATAGAGCCGGCTAAATGCCGTTGCCCCAATAAGAAAGCTGCCGTCCTGCACCTTATCTTTATAAAGGAATCCTCCAGTCCGGAGGTACAACTGTATCAGATCATTCTTTTTTGTAGCGATGTATTCCGATACCTTCAGCCCGGCATAGGGGCGCTGCAAGTCAAGTTGTTCATGCCAGCCCAGCGTCACCGAAATATTATACCCGTAGGGATAATCCTCAGTTGTGCCAAAGCCATAGATATATTGCGTCTTATAATAGTCCTGTCTGAAAAACGTGAATTGCGCCAAGGCAGAACGGGTTGTATTGAAAATAGGATCATAGTGCTGACCTACCTGTGCAGGCACATCATTGAATTTCCGGTCGGTGAGCCGTATGGCGAGGAATCGCCGGTCACGGATGCCGTTGTTGGTAGCTGTCAGTTGCCTGATACCAATGCTGTACCCAGCCCATGCATCGAACAGGTCATAGGAATATTTATAAAAAAGGTAATCCGGTAGCTTGTAAACGTTGTTGGCATTATTGTGACTCAGCGTCAAAGCTCCTGCCATCCTCGTATAGGGCGACACCAGCTGCTTGCTCAGTGAAAGAGACCGGGTTGTCTCCTCCTCGTGGGTGAACGAACTGATATTCATTGTGCTGTATGCAACAGTAGCATCAATAAAAGAATGTAATACATTGCCCTTCCGGAAAAGCCCTCCGTAACCCCATTCGGGCTTTCGGTTATAGTCATACAATCCGCTCAGTTCCAGTCGCTGCGCCATCCCCCCCAGGTTACTTTCGTAAACATTGGCATTAATGTGGTTCAGCACCTCGCTCGATGCGCCTCCTGCAATGCTGAACAGATCTCGCGTAAACACCACCAGGTCCACCGAATCCTTATTCCCCTTTATTTTTCTGACTACTATACGGGCATCCTGAATGTACTCACGGGTACGCAGGTAACGCTCATTATCGGCCACCATGTAGGCATTGAGTGGGGTCCCTTCCTTTATAAACAGGTTGTCCCTTATCACGAATTTTTTGGTTGTGTAATGCAGTCTCTTACCTATCCTTGCGCCCAGGCTATTATCACGCTTGCTTGTGTCTGCAAAATTTCGGTCGAAATTGACGGGTTCGATAAATATGTGCCTGATGATCTTACCCTGGTAACGGAGGTAAGGATCCTCGCTTTTTCCACTTTGGTAATTGTCATCAGGCTCGCCGTCGGGTGTCTTCTTGGCCGAATTAACTGCCTGACGGAACACGTTATTGATGAATTTGCTGTTTGTGAGGTGCAGCTCGTTGAAGTTTATACTGTCCCGCCTACTCATAACCTGTCCCATTGCGTCCCCTCCCCATAACAGGACACAAAAAAACAGGCAAATAATATAGCTGCACTCCTTACCCAAGCTCTGGCTTTTAAGCAAGTATAAACCAAACAATTATAATGCCACGATTTTAGCTAAAGAAAATTTCAACCCAACCTGCACTATTCACGCGGCTACCTGGAAGGTTACTGTGACAATGAGTATAGCGAAAAACAGCATCACCATACATATGTGGCTATGCTCCCGCCATCAAGGGTAGCAGTTGTTACATTATTATTGAATTTTATTCCAAATGAAAGTGTCCCCGATCCATCGTTTTCAACTATCAGTACCTTTCCGCCGGTTGGCGTAATGAATGCGACGGTATTTAAATTCCCTTCCTGGTTCGACCATATTCTTACCGAACCCGGTGGCACAAACTTGGCTGCGTGGCCTATAATGTAGTAGGAAACATTTCGCTTTACCACCGCGCCTGAAATAGTTAATGCGCCCTTGCATGTGCTGCATCCTCCCTGGGTATGAGGTCCATAACCGGCGTCGCTGGCCAGGTTCCACTCCAACACGTTCCGGCTCCAGTTGCGCACTGCCCCTATCAGTACATTTTTTACGTGCCACTTCAGATCGCCACCAAAATCTCCGTCCGACGCTGTGTATTGCTCAGTAAAATATAAATTCTTTTCAGAGAAGGCACTATGTACCTGCCCCATTGCCCCAATGTCGCCCTTGTATAGATGAAATGCAGTGCCATCAATATACTGAGCCGCCGCTGCATCGGTTAAAATGGTCTTCGCATAACTGGTATTATCGCAATTATGATCCCAGATGATGATCTTGGTTTTAATACCCTGTTTGCTGAATGCAGGTCCGAGGTAGCCTTTCACGAACGCCAGCTGCTGCTCCGCCGTCATGCTCATACTGGGGTTATTATTGGGGTTGAGGGGTTCATTTTGTACCGTAACAGCCTCAGTATTTATCCCGGCCTGCTTCATAGCCTGAATGTACTTTACAAAGTATGCTGCATATACTCCGTAATATTTCGCCTGCAGGCTGCCACCAATCATACTGTTATTGTCCTTCATCCATGCCGGTGCCGACCACGGCGAGGCCACTATCTTAATATTGGGGCTCTTTTTTAAGATCTGCTGCAGCAATGGTACAAGTGTTGCCTTATCCTTACCGAGATCAAAACGGGTGAGCGCTTCGTCGGTTTCGCCGGCACCCAGATCGTCATAGGTATATACAGTAGGGCTGAGATCAGAGGCGCCAATGCTGATGCGTAAATAGCTGATGCCGATACCATCGCCAAAGCGGCCAAACAATTCACTCAGCAATACTGACCTGTTGGCGGCAGGCATCTGGTTAATAACCAATGCACTCGACCCCGTAAGTGCAAAGCCAAAGCCATCTATTTGCTGGTATTTTTTAGTAGAATCTACATTTATGACCACGGCCGGGTTGGCGTTACTGCCGAAGACAAGCGGAGTATTTTGCTTTTGCAATAACGAGACTTGGTTACCCGTCGTCAGCCACCAGCTAATATCTGGTGGGTAAGCAAGGACCCGAACACTATTTAACAAACTGATTACCAACAGGAAAGAGCAAATAGTTCGTTTTTTAGCCTCAAATTGCATGGCGAAATGTTTGAAATGTAAAGCTATAAATTTCCAGCCTGCAAGCCCGTAAAACCCGGCGTTTTGATATGCCAATCAATTAAATGCCAAAAAAGATTTCAGAAATAAAAATTATTTCTTCCCCGTTATCCTAAAAAGTATAATTTTGCACCAAAAATTTAAAAGCACTATTATGTCTGAAATTGCAAATCGCGTTAAGAAAATCATCGTAGATAAGCTCGGTGTTGATGAATCAGAAGTTACTCCAGAGGCAAGTTTTACCAATGACCTGGGAGCCGATTCACTCGATACAGTTGAATTGATCATGGAATTTGAAAAAGAATTCAACATCTCGATCCCCGATGAGCAAGCTGAAACCATCACTACAGTTGGTCAGGCCATCACATACCTTGAAGAGCACGTAAAGTAATTTTACCAAAACAGGAACAGTAACTGAAAACCTCAGATGAATTTACCGTATAAGCGAGTAGTAGTTACGGGCCTCGGCGCCCTTACACCATTGGGCAATACCATACCGGCATATTGGGAAGGGCTGGTGAATGGAGTACCGGGCGCCGATTTTATTAAACAGTTTGATGTTACTAAGTTCAAGACCAAATTTGCTTGCGAACTGAAAAACTTCAATCCTGAAGACTTTTTCGACCGCAAGGAAGCCCGGAAACTCGATCGATTTTCGCAAGTAGCGCTCGTAGCTGCCGACGAAGCTGTAAAGCATTCGCGGTTGCTCGAAAGCGGCACTGTCAATCACGATAGGGTAGGGGTTATCTGGGGATCAGGTATTGGCGGGATGATTACTTTCATCGAGGAAATGAAAAATTTCAACTCCGGTGATGGTACTCCCCGCTTCAATCCGTTCTTCATTCCTAAACTCATCCTGGATATTGCCCCCGGGCAAATTTCCATGAAGTATGGTTTCCGTGGCCCCAATTTTGCCACGGTAAGTGCCTGTGCATCTTCTACGAACGCCATTATTGACGCATTGAATTATGTGCGCATGGGCAAGGCCGATGCAATAGTATGCGGAGGCTCGGAAGCGGTAGTAACGGAAGCGGGAATAGGTGGTTTCAATGCCATGAAGGCCCTTTCTGAACGCAACGATGATCCCAAAACAGCCAGCAGGCCGTTCGACCTGAACCGTGATGGTTTCGTGTTGGGAGAAGGTGCCGGAGCACTCGTTATTGAAGAACTGGAACACGCGAAAAGGCGTGGTGCCAATATTCTTGTTGAAGTTGCAGGCGGTGGCCTTAGTGCCGATGCCTACCACCTTACTGCACCACACCCTGAAGGGCTCGGTGCCTATAATGTTATGCGCTATGCGCTGGAAGATGCAGGTTTGCAACCCGAAGACATTGACTATATCAATGTGCACGGTACATCTACACCTTTGGGCGATATAAGTGAAATAACGGCTATCCAGCGAGTATTTGGAGAGCATGCTTACAAACTCAATATCAGTTCTACCAAGTCTATGACTGGTCACTTACTTGGTGCTGCCGGGGCCGTTGAGGCTATTGCCAGCATACTGGCTGCGATTAATGACACTATTCCACCAACCATTAATCACTTTACTGACGATCCGTCGTTCGACCCCCGTCTTAATTTCACCTTCCACAATGCGCAGAAACGCACAGTGAGGGCTGCATTGAGCAATACATTCGGATTTGGCGGGCACAATGCATCTGTTATTTTCAAGAAATATTCAGAATAATTTGCGAAGGCTGGCACGTATTCTCGGGCTTTTTTCTTCCGATAAGGAATTAATGTTACAACTGGAACATTTGCTCGGGTTTACACCCAAGCGTATAGCTTACTACAAGCTTGCGCTCATGCACCGTTCCCAGAACGAGGAGGCCACTGACAGCAATGAAAGACTGGAATTCTTAGGTGACGCCATACTCGGCGCTATTATAGCTGAGTACCTGTTCAAAAAATATCCTTACCAGCCGGAAGGCTTTCTTACCGAATTGCGCTCACGCATTGTTCGCCGCGAAACAATGAATAATGTAGCCCTGCGCATGGGTCTCAATAAACTGGTGCAATACAACCAGAACGACCGCGGACTCAGCCGCAGCCACATTTTTGGCAATGCGCTGGAAGCCCTTATAGGTGCCGTGTACCTCGATCAGGGGTTTACAAAAACCCGTAAGTTCATACTCAATGAAATGGTAAAGGCTTATGTCGACCTGGACATGATGGAAAGTACGGATACCAACTACAAAAACCAGCTGCTCACCTGGGCACAGAAGAACAACCGTGTACTCACCTTCGATACAGTTGACGAAAAACTCGAAAAGACCCGCAAACTGTTTACCGTAGGTGTATTTCTCGATGGCGAACTGATTGCCTCCGGCACCGGCTACAACAAGAAAGACGCTGGCCAGGTAGCCGCCCAAAAAGGCCTCGAAGTTGTAGGCGCATTAGGGCAATAAATCCCACTTCACAACTCACTGCTTGAAACATCCCGGGGCGCTATGCAAACACTCCACTCTTTGAAAAAGAGGGGACCGACTTTGCGCTTGCGCAAAGGCAGGGGTGATAAACCACACGGGACGTGCGTTGCAGGAAATCATGCCCGCGCTGTATACAACCCCAACCCTCCCACCACTAATAATATATAAACTCATTCACCGCCCGCTCAATCTTCCCCTTATTAATAGCATCGGTAACCGAGGTTGTTTTTTCTAAAAAATTTCCCGTACCATCATACTTGTACGTCGTTTTTGTCACTGACTTACCCGCCACATTTTCTTTTCCGGAAGTGTACGGTATCCGGATTTGCTCCGTTTTATTTCCCTTACTGTCGTATTTATACGTTGTTTTTGAATCTAAGGTCTTTTCGCTGCCATAAAAGTGCTCCGAGGTTAATTGCCCGGCTTCATTATGTGTTAAAACACTTTTATCCCTGAGTTCCCCATTTCCAAAATACCACCTGATTGTCGAAGTACGTTCCTTGTCGTTGTAAGCGTAAGCTTCCTTGTGAGCAGGAACTCCCCTGCGTGCAAATGCAGCAATTTCAATGCCCTGTCCCTTTTCATTGTATTGAACAACATACCGGGCCACAAGGCTGTCCTTCGCATCATATCGTAGCCGCTCAGTTTCCAAACCTGCTTTGTTGTAAATATGGACTATCCTATACTTGAGCTT
>CANCOG010000057.1 GCA_947379685.1 Flavipsychrobacter stenotrophus
AGGGTAAATACACAACCGCCTGTAGCGATATTGTTGACGTTTATTGAACCGTTATGTTGTTTCATTACCTGAGCTGCATAGCTTAAGCCAAGGCCGTAACCCTTGGTGTTATGCCTGTAACCATTCGGAACGCGGAAGAATTTTTCGAATACTTTTTCACGGTACTCTTCTGGTATGCCTGGGCCATTGTCAGTGAGCGCAAGCTGAACAGCACCATTTGTTTCAGTTAAACTTATGGTGATATTGGGAGGTGCAATTGCATATTTCAGGCTATTATCGAGAAGGTTAACCAGCACGCCCTGCATATGTAACTTATCAATCGGCACCTTGAAGCTGGTTCCAGTGGTGTCAAACGAAATGTTGGCGCCGTGTTGCGAAAAGCGTAATTGCAGGTTTTGCAGTACTTCGTTTACCAGCTGTTTGAGGTCATATGTTTCGCGCAAAAGGTCCATTTTGCCGTTTTCCAGGAGGGAAGTGTTGAGTACACGGGTAGCGAGCAATTCAAGGCGATCCATTTCGGAAGTTGCCATGCCCAGGTATTCGCGGGCCATAACAGGATTATCAATAACGCCGTAGTTGGTGAGCGCTTCGAGGGCCAGTTTTACAGTAGAAATAGGTGTCTTCAATTCGTGAGACATATTGCCGATGAAATCGTCTTTTAGCTGGCTCAATTTCATTTGCGCCTTAAGGCTCTTGAATGCGATGGTGAATGCGGTTGCTGTAAGTGTGAGCAAAATGAGCACAAAACAGATCTGGGGCAAGAGCATCAGCAGCAGGTAGCCGCCATAATTTTTGACGACGACCCCGTTTTCCTGAGTAAAGAAGTCGCTCTTGATGAAAATGTTCTTTCCGTCCTTATTACTGTCATTATTGTTGATCCATTGGGACTGGAAGTTGAGCCCATTTTGTTTTAACTGGTTGGCAAACAATTCGTTAAATACAATTGTATCGATACTAAAGAGCTTTTTTTCCTGAGATTTAGATATGTTGCTGTTGGCTGCCAATATACGGTGCAGCCCTTGTTTGGAAAGGGAGACAGGTGTTCCGTTTTCAGCGTTAATGTCTTCGGGTTGGTCTCCGGGAACATCTGCGACCACAATTGGGTCTATCACCTGGGTAAGCAACAAGGAATCAGAAATCTGGTGCTGTACATCGGTGAAAATTTTGGAGAGATTTTTCTTTAGTTCTTCCTTCTGATTGCTATACTGGCTGAATAACCATTGTGCGGTAAACAGGATAAGCAAGGCCTGGCAAAGGATCATTAACCCTTTTATGCGTTCTGGTTTTATTTTCCTGATTCCGTTCATGGTTTGCAAGTATTACATCTCAAACAAAAATAATCAGCATTTATTGCATAACTGTTATGTTTAACCATTTTTAACATTCAACTAAAGCAATTGGAAGGTGATGAAATAAGGATGCACGTGGTAAACTGCTTTGGATATTTCACGCAAAGGCGCAACGCGAAGGTGCAGAGTTCTCAAAGGGTGGTGTTTGCAGGTGTTGTTTTAAAATGAAGTTGGTTACCTAAATAGATCAGACCTGTTTGGGGCTTAAGTCAAAAGGACTGGTCTTTCCATAAAAAGATAACCCACACTTTAAGGGTGTGGGTTAAGAAATATATTGAACAATTACTTACCTGATGAGGGTTACATCTCCCTTGAATTGTTTGTATGAGTTATCTGGCTCTGTAACCATGATCATGTAGTGGTATACGCCCATGTCAGCCGGTTGTCCGTTAACGGTGCCATCCCAGCCCTTGGTTTTGTCATTAGTTTGGAATACCACGTTACCCCAGCGGTCATAGATTACGAAATCGGCGAGGCGGTCAAATCTTGCATTACCTAGTCTGAACACATCATTCATTCCGTCGTTATTCGGTGTAAAGGCTGTTGGAATGAAGTCGTGGGAATAGTCGAGGGTGATAGTCACCGTAGCAGAATCTTTGCAGCCATACTGGTTCATCACTATGGCTTTATAGGTTGTTACAGAGTCTACCGGGGTAGCCAATGGGTTGTTGATGTTCGGGTTACTGAGTGTTCCGTTGTTGGGCAGCCATGTGTAATATAGACCACCTGAAATGTCCAGTTGTACGCTGCTTCCGCTATGAATGGTCTGACTGGACGTAATTGGCCCGAGGGTAATGGAAACCACAGCGACGGGTACCGTTACCGGCACAGAGATACATCCTTCTTTATTTGTTGCAGTAACCACGTAGTTACCTGCTTCGTAAATATTGACATGAGTGACCATCGGGTTGGCCTTTGTATCCGCAAAGCCAACCGGACCGTACCAGGAATAGGTAACAGAATCGTTAGAGGAAGCATTCAATAATAGAACTCCACCAACGCAAACAGGTGTATTACTACCAGCCGTAACAATTGGCAACGGATCAATGATGACAGATTCAGTATCCGGGAACATACAGAACGAATTCTGATAGTTCAGGATAATATCATACTTGGCTGCCGAAGTATAAGTTGCAGTCCAGGTTTGAGTTCCGGTTACGGTTGGGTGATCACTCCCGTTAGCAATCCAGTTATAGCTTGCTGCCGGGCCAGCACCAAGTCCGGTTATTGTTATGGGGTTGTTGACACACCCAGGATTAGGTGTAATAGTAAAGCCCAGATTATCATCCGTTATTACATTTACCGTCGCGGTACCGACATCGGAATTACCACATAGATCTGTTATGGTACAGGTATAAGTAGTGGTTGTCGAGGGCGAGACCGTGACCGTTTGACCGGTAATTGCTCCTGGATTCCAGGTATAGGTATAAGGCCCTACTCCGTAATGGCCGGTAGCATGCAATTGGGTTGATGTATACTGGCAAATTGTAGCCGAGCCGGTTACTGCAGATGTTTGCATTTCTACCGTATGCCCGCTTACAATAATGGTAAGTGGGGTGCTTGCGTAAACATATGTTGGGTCACAGGCGCTTGTTGCAGTATAGGTTTGATACAAATTCATGGTTACCGGCAGCACATAGGTGGAACAGGTTGGAGCCGGAATGCAGGTCTGAACATCGGGCCAAATGGTTTGGTCAGTTCCAGTGCAGGTTCCTGGGCTAAATACGGTGCAATACCAATAATAGTTGGTTGCAGCCGGACTTTTGCAGCTTCCAATAAAGAATTCAGTACCTGCATTACTCATTAATGCACCGCCAGTTGCCACATAGTCGAATGTAAAAGCGATGTTGGTAACAGTAATTGCCGGGGGGACATTCACATTATCGACAACCGAACAGCCGCCAGTATAGGGCACTGTATTGGTATAGGATGAACCTGGAACGGTAACAGACGTGCTATCCATAACCAATGGGTCTACAATTACGGGGTATGATGAAGCAGCCCTGTTGAGCATAGTGCCGGGGATGCCGATATCTAAAGTGCTGTTGTCAACCAGTGTGTATTCCAGATTAGAAAGGGTGCTTTCGGGATGGCTGCGTTCAAAGGCTACCACAGCAGAGATACCGTAGACCTTGTTTCCTGAAGTGTTGCGCACCTGGATATTACCAGTATGATGTTTGTGTCCCGACGCAAACAAAAACAAGCCGCTGGCCATTTTCATATGATCGCGTACGAGCAATTTACCCATGCTGTATTCAGGTAAGGCTTTGTTAATGAGGAAGTTAGTTTTTACACCTCCCCTCAGGACATACATTTCAATATCTACTCCAGGCCATGCATTTGTAACATAGGCTCCTTTGTCTCCGGCGGTATAGTTGTCCCAGTTAGCTTGACCGAGTGAACGTTCAGTGCCATCGGGTGATAGATATACCAACTCCAGATTCCTGTTCATTTCGATCTTGCGGTCACCCATGCCCAAAGCAACTGAATGCGTAGTTGCGTCTACAACTACAGGCATTTCTGTTTCATTGGCAGCATAGATACCAGGCTTGCCAGATGGGTGCAGGTTGCTGTGAATAGTGCGCCACTTGCCGTTTGCATCTTTGTAGTGTAACGGCGCAGTGCAGGACTGGATCTTGATCTCCTTTCCGTCAGAGCCTTCAATAGCAAAGGTTTTGGCTGTAAGGGAACGCTCGCCAATAAGTTCGTAACAATTCTGGCAGGGAGCGTCATTGAACAAGATGCCAATCTCAGGATCATTTTCAAAACCCTTGTTATGCAATAATACCTCAGCGTTTATTTTCTGCGTTGGCTGAAAAAAGCTGGTGTAGTTATTGTGCGAAGGGTACATTCCCTTTGCAGCATGAACATCATCCTTTGCCTGGGTACTCAGGTTGCAAAATAGCAGGGATGTCAACGATAGTATAGTAAATATTCTTATGCGCATTGTGTCGCGGTTTAAAATAAACAGAGAAACAACCACTGTTATTTTATTATTAAACTTATAAAGGTACCTCATTATAAGCGTTTATTGAGTAGGAAACAGTATATATATTTTTCAATATTCGATTATATAACTGAAAGTTAAAAATTCGATGGTGATTTTGAATAAAACCGGGCAATGGCATTAGGATAATTTAATCTAGAACCGCAAAATGAGCCTGAATTAATGTTTCGCGCCATGCCTTAGTTTGTGGTTTGTTCAGCCATTATTGAAGGTGTTGCTAAGATAGTTACATCTCATGTTCTCCTATAAACTGGCTTGAACACAATCGTTCCGATTTAAGTTGTTTTTGTGAGATACCTTGAAAAGAATGCACCCAAAATAAGTTCAACCCCTCCGGGGTAGGTGCATTTTGATTTTGTACCGAGGGTTTACACTTTCGGCTTTTTTTGTTAAGCTCCCTTCGGGGTTTTGAGCTGCGTCAGAGGGTAGTTCAAAACGCCTAAAAAAATCACTAATCGCGGGTTTTTGGCCTTGCATAAAAGAAAAATAACTTCGCCAAATGTTGTACTTTATTTCCTCATCGTTCCTCAAAAAAGTTTTCTTGAGGGTTAATAGCCCATTTGTCCTGCCCTTTTTTCTCTTCTTTTTTCTTTAATTTCCTGGACGTGCTGCTGGTACTTTTGGTATTGGTCGGGAGTAAGCACACCTTTCAGTTCTCCGTCCTTGTCATGGCGCATTCCTTCTTTCTCCATTCTTTTTTTTCTGCCCCTGGGCATGCCCTTTACCTCTTCGTTTTCCCGGGCGTAGTACAGCAGTATGTCGTACACTTTGTTGTTCTGTTCCTGAGTGAGCGCCAGGTTTTTTTGCATCCATTGTGTCTGGTGTTCGGCCCGTTCCTTTGGTGTTTTCATGTGTTGCTGGGCTATTGCGAGGGTAGATGCACAAATAAGGGTACAGGTAATTGCAGTCTTTAAAAATTTCATTGCTGGCATAGTAGAATCATTTTACGACATTTGGACTAACCGGTGTGGCTGATAGTTTAAATGTTACGGTTTTTAGTTTTTGTGGATAAAAATGTCTGTTCCGTTTTTTGCAAAGCGCATAAGTTTGTACATTGTATAGTTTTTATAAAAACTCATTTTTATGGAAGTCATGTCATATGTAGCCGTAGTGTTTTTACTCGTGCTCATTATTGTATTGCAAATTGTGTTCCGGCCCAAGAAGGCAGTGCAGGGGGGTGACCAATCGGAAAAAACGGATAAGATACTACCCGTGCTTACACGCATGGAAAATAATCTGAAGGAAGATTTTAAGACCAACAGGGAAGAGGGCACCAAGATAGCACGGGAAAACCGGGAGGAATTGAATAAGACGCTGGTGAGTTTCAAATCAGAGTTTTCGCAGACGCTGAGTTCCATTTCGTTGCAGAACCAAAAGGCAATTGAAGTTATTAATAAGACCCTTGATGATAAGATTGACTCGCTGACCAAGCGAATAGATGAAAACAACGGGGCAAACAGGGAATCACTTTCGATAGGGCTGAAGGACTTTACTCTGGAACTGAGGAGTAAGTTCGATGAACTGAAGAAGGACCAGAAGGAACTGAATACACGTACAGCCCAGCAGTTGGAAAAAATAACCGAAAAAGTAGAAGAGAAACTCGGCTCACTTACTGAGCAGGCGAAGGCAGATAATGAGCGGATGCGCGCCGCACTGGATAATTCGTTCAAGGGCTTCCAGAGTACGTTTGATAAGAATGTAGAATCCTTTAACAATCTGCAGCGGGATAAGTTCGGGCAGATGGAGGAAAAGCAAAACAGGCTGGTTGAGGGTACAGAGAAGAAACTGGAACAAATAAGGGAGACCGTTGATGAGAAACTTCAAAAGACGCTGAATGAAAGACTGGGTCAGTCATTTGAACTGGTGGGCAGGCAGCTGGAAAGTGTTCAAAAAGGATTGGGTGAAATGCAGTCGCTGGCGCAGGATGTTGGCGGACTGAAAAAGGTGCTTAGTAATGTGAAGATGAGGGGGGGATTTGGTGAGATGCAACTTTCTATGTTATTGGAACAGATACTTGCACCGGAACAGTATGAGCCCAATGTGGCTACAAAACCAGGCAGTGATTCCCGCGTGGAATTTGCCATTAAACTGCCAGGCAGGGACGATCATAGCGGCGTAGTTTGGTTACCAATTGATGCCAAATTCCCGAAAGACGTTTACGAAGAGTTGCAGACAGCCTATGAGACTGGTGACCAGTTCAAGATAGATGTTGCACAGAAAATGCTGGAATTTGCTGTTAAGAAGATTGCCAGCGATATTCACGAAAAGTACATTGACCCGCCTAATACTACGGACTTTGGAATTATGTTCCTGCCATTTGAAGGTATTTATGGTGAAGTGGTGCGCAAGGCGAGTCTGCTGGACGACCTGCAACGCAACTATAAAATAGTAGTAACAGGCCCAACGACGTTGGCTGCCATACTGAACAGCCTGCAAATGGGCTTCAAAACCATGGCGCTACACCAGCGCACCAGTGAAGTATGGAAGATTCTGGGCGCAGTGAAGAAGGAATTTGAATTGTTTGGCGGGTTGATGGAAAAGGCTCAAAGCAATATACAAACCGGGCTTAATCAGCTAGACGATGTAATGGGTAAACGTACACGCGCCATTCAACGCAAGCTTAGGAGTGTGGAAACACTTGGCGTAGCTGAGACCATTAACATACTTGCAGAAGGCGATGCGGAAGAGATATTGGATGAGGAGAATGATGTGTAGGGAATTTTTTTTCAAATACTTACCGTCAATGTTGTCGTTAAGAGATTTGATAACTTTTTAGAAAGTTGTCAAATCAAATGTCAGATAGACAAAAACTACATAATGACAAAGCCGAATCGATCGATTCGGCTTTGTCATTTAACCTTATCCTATTCCAGGCATTACCCTTGGTTAGCTTTGTATTTTTTTACTGCTTCGGTAAGCCTTGGCACTATTTCCATAGCATCGCCGAGTACGCCATAGTCGGCTGCTTTAAAGAATGGAGCTTCAGGATCTTTGTTGATGACAACAATAGTCTTTGAACCATTTACACCTGCCAGGTGCTGAATGGCACCTGAGATACCAATAGCGATGTACAGATTAGGGCGGATGGTACCACCTGTCTGGCCAACGTGTTCGCCATGCGGGCGCCAGTGTGCATCGGCAACGGGACGGCTACATGCTGTTGCAGCACCCAGTTCTTTTGCCAGGGCTTCCAGTACATACCAGTTTTCAGGGCCTTTCAGACCGCGTCCGCCAGATACAACCAGCTCTGCCTCAGAAAGAGGAACATCGCCAGAGGCTTTGCTTACTTCCTTCACCTGTACTGAAAAATCTTTATCGGTCAGGGCTACTTCGAGTTTTTCTACTGATGCAGTTCCGTCTCCCTTAACTACAGGGAAGGTGTTAGGCATCAATGAAAGAACTTTGATATCGCTGCTGATATTTACGTAGGCAAATGCCTTGCCGGAGAATACATTTTTCTTAACGACAAAGCCTTTAGACAGATCGGGATAACCAACTGCACCAGCAACCAGGCCGGCCTGCAAGCGGGCAGCCACACGTGGCATAACAGCCTTTCCGGTCGTATCGTGCAAGCCTATAATTACTTTTGAACTTTCTTTTTGGGCTGCGGCTACCACTACTTTAGCGTAAGCTCGGCTATTGAAATTATCCAAACGGCCGTCGGTAGTGTGCAGTACTTTCTGTGCACCATAGGCACCCAAGGTCTGCATTTCACTGTCAGATACATTACCCACTGCAACTGCAGAAACAGATGTACCCATTGCTTTGGCTATGCCGGCAGCGTATTGTACCGCTTCCAAAGACTTTTTCTTGAAAATTCCTTGCGAATGTTCTACTAAAACAAGTATTGACATTTGATAAGTTTTTTTATTGTAAGTATTGAGTATGCAGTATACAATAGTTGGTATCCCATACTTATTTTACTGCTGACCCTGGAAATTAATACCTCCTCTGTTAGCGTCACCCGTGACTTAGATCACTTTTGCTTCGCTATGCAACAGACGAACCAGTTCATCCATATTCTCGGCGTCGATCATTTTTACGCCTGATTTTGCCGGTGGCATTTCATAGGCTACAATATTGCTCAGCGCAGCTCCTGCTGCAGGTGCAACAACTTTCAACGGTTTTGTACGTGCAGCCATAATACCGCGCATATTAGGAATGCGCGCTTCAGCCACACCCTTCTGGCAGGAAATTACCAGTGGAAGTTCGCATGCATTAGTTTCTTCGCCACCATCAATTTCGCGGGTTACCGTTACAGTCGTTCCTGCAACATCTATCTTATACACAAAGCCCAGGAAATTCATGTCAAGCAACTCGGCTACCATTGCACCAACGCTGCCACTGTTGTAATCGATAGACTCTTTGCCACACAATACCAGGTCGTAGCCCTGTGATTTGGCGTATTCAGCAATTTGTAATGATACCAGGTAGGGATCATTGCTGTCAGCATCAATACGGATAGCCTCATCGCCGCCCAGGGCCAATGCCTTGCGGATAACAGGTTCTGTATCGGCCTTGCCTACAGTAATTAAATGAACGGCAGTTGCCGCTCCACTTTCCTTCAATTCAAGTGCCCTTACAAGTGCATACCATTCATCGTACGGATTGATAATGAAGGTAACGCCCTGGTTATTAAAAGCAGTATTATTATCAGTAAACGCAATTTTAGCGGTGGTATCGGGTACCTGGCTGATGCAGACTAATATTTTCATTAATATAGATTTGAACGGATAAAACGGATGCAAACCTACGTAAAAAACTGTAAACCACAGATACGGGAGGGCGCAGTTTAATAAACATTGCTGAATTAATAATTGTTGCCCGTGCAATTGAGCATTAGTTCCGAATTTGGTTTTTAATGCGCTTATTAAGTCGGTATTGAATTAAAACATTGAATTAACTCGTAGTTTAGCTCATCAAAAGTGCATTGTGGAGCATATTTATATAATTGGATCATTATTTAATGGTAAAGAGTCGGAATCTAAATTGATGATCACCTACTTAAAAGAGAGCACCCTTATCCACTATGAGAATGAAAGTTTAAACATTTTTACTTCAGTGGAGGACTTCTGGCCATTCAGAACGTTGCGGAAACTGAGAGAGGAGCTGGAGCCCGAGGGTGTATTTCTATTGTGCAAAGGTAATCGTAAGGACGTTTGGCCAAGCGGGGGATTTATTGGCGGGGAACAAGCCTATCAGTTTCAAATCGGTAAGCGGGTTCATTTCTCAGACCTTGTGGGTATTTTTGATGCTGAACATGATTATACAACATTAGGTACAGTGGTTGAGCAGCGGGCAATGTTCAATCTATGGTTGGAGAGCATAAAAGGACTACCCTATTAAACACAACACCATGAGTGAAAAGCAATTAGACTACAAAGATCACCTCGAATCGGAGCGGCTGGTTACAAGGTTCCTGACAGCTGAAGACGCTGTGGCCTGGAATGAATTTTTTCAAGACAAGGAGGCTATAGAACTTTTTCCGGCCTTATTTGTGGTGCCGGGCCAGGATAATGGTACTCCCTGGGTGGCAAGGCAATTACAACGATACCAGACCAACAAACTTGGACTGCAGGCGCTGATAGAAAAGACATCGGGCGCATTCATCGGTCAGTGCGGCCTTATGGTTCAAGAGGTAGATGGAATACAGGAAATAGAAGTGGGTTACCATATTTTTAAGCGACACTGGGGCCATGGCTATGCACCGGAAGCTGCTAGGATATTTATTGATTTTGCGTTTGCAAATGGCATAACATCTTCGGTGATATCCATCATTGACACACGGAACAGTAAGTCGATGCGGGTAGCGGAAAAGAACGGCCTGCGACGAGAAAAGCAAACCACCTGGAATGGCATGAACGTTTATATATACCGTATAAGCAAGCCAGATTAGACCATTTCTTTAGCCAGCCGACCCAGTAGTTTCAGCGCAGCTTCTACTTTGTCGTTCCAGATAAGGCCGAAGTTAAGGCGGAAGCAGTTTTGATATTGTTTCTGCAGCGTATACATTGGCCCCGGTGCAATGCTTACTTTGTGCAGGATCGCTTTGTCATAGAGCTTGGTAGCGTCAATAGCTTTATCCATTTCCACCCACAGAAAGAAACCACCCTGCGGCCTGCTGACTTTAGTTCCTTTGGGGAAATGTTCTCCAATGCACTTGAGGAATTTGAGTGAATTTGCCTGCAGTGTTTGCCTGAGTTTCCAGAGGTGATTATCATACCGACCGTTTTCGAGGAAGTTGGCAATTGCTTCATGTGACAGGGAATTGCAGGATACAGAGTGGTAACGTTTAGTTCGTTCTATTTTTTCCATGAATTTTCCGGGAGCTACCCAACCCACGCGGTAGCCGGGTGCCAGCGTTTTGGAGTAAGAACCGCACCACACCACATTGCCGCTTTCGTCGTAAGCTTTACACGTGGTTGGTCGGCTTTCGCCATAAAATATGTCGCCGTAAACATCATCTTCAATCAGCGGCACATTATGCTTTTCCAGCAGCCTGACAATTTCTTTTTTGTGTTCGTCGGGCACAAGACAACCGAGGGGGTTGCTGAAGTTACTTACGATCAGGCACAGATTGATCTTCTTTCCTTCCAATGCCTTTTTCAGGGCAGGAATTTCTATGCCGGTGATAGCATTCGTGGGCAGTTCCAGTACATTCAAGCCAATGCTCCGGGCCAATTGAAGGATACCATAAAAAACCGGACTTTCGACCCCGATTGTGTCACCAGGTTTCGCTAATGCCATCATGCTGAAAGAGAGCGCATCCATGCATCCCGAGGTCGGTATAATTTCAGAAGGTTTAAGGTTCCCGCCCCAAAGCAGTGATCTGCGGGCAATTTGGATTTTCAACTTGTCATTTCCCTTGTGGTCGTACACAAGGCCGCTGCCTGGCAACTCGCGCATTGCCTGCACCATTGCCTTATTCAGCTTGGCCTCTGGCATCATGTTCAGGGCAGGTACTCCTGAGCTCAGCAACAATTTAGCATCGGCGGAATTTCGGGTGAAATTGGAAATGATATTTTCAATGTCTTCCTCTCCAGAAGTCAGTAATGGCTTACTGGTAGCAGGCTGGGCTGGGAATTGCCGGCTGGTGTACGCAACGAAGTAGCCGGATTGGGGACGAGACTCTATGAGTCCCTTCTTTTCCAGGTGGAAGTAGGATTGGAGGGCAGTACTCATACTCACACCATGCTCCCTGCAAATGACGCGAAGAGAGGGTAGCTTGTTCCCGGTGTTGAGGATGTTGTTCTTGATCTGCCCTTCTATTTTGGAGCAGATCTGCATATACAATAAATCACTTTTTGGCATAGAGCATGCATTTAACTGTACACGCCAAAATTAATAAAATTGTGACTGTACATGTGTTTTCTTTTTATTGACTTTTGTGTAACTGATAAAGAAATTAAAGTCATGAATGATGAATACATTTTCCGGCAGCGGACTGCCAGTGACATTGAGGAATTAAACAATCTTGCCTTACTGGCCTTTAGTGATTATGCCACCGTGCTGGAGCCAGATAGCTGGAATATTATGAAGGGGAAAATAGGGGATGCGGAGTGGCTTAAAGCGTTGCACACCACCACTACCTGTTTTGTGTGCACGAGAGGTGAACAGATTGCCGGAGCTGCCTACCTGGTGCCTCATGGAAACCCTACAGCCATGTTTGCTGCTGAGTGGTGTTATATAAGGATGGTTGGCGTACACCCCGAACACCGGGGAAGAGGAATCGCTAAAATACTGACGCAAATGTGTGTTGACGAGGCTGTAAGAACCGGGGAGAACGTAGTAGCGTTGCATACCTCTGAATTTATGGATGCGGCCAGGCATATTTATGAATCGATGGGATTCAGGGTAGTTAAAGATATTGGGCTCGTTTTCGGCAAGCAATATTGGGTATATACATTAGACATCAACCGGTAATAACAAGAACAACGAAGCATGAAAACGATTAAACAGGAATTTGATTTTGCACATGAGTTGCATTTGGAGAACGAGAGAGTGCGGCTGGAGCCACTTGGAATGCATCATGCCCCGTTGCTTTGCCCGATAATAGAAACGGACAAAGGACTGATGAAGTACACACATATAAAAGTGGAGGATAGCAGTGAACTCAAAACATATATGGAACAGGCACTGGCCGAACGGGAAGCCGGGACAAGGTATCCCCTGTCCATTTTTGACAAACATAACGGTACTTATGCGGGTAGCACCAGTTTTACCGTTGTGAGTAATAAGGACGGTTCGTTAGAGATTGGCTATACGTGGATGGGGTATGATTTTCAGCGCACGGGGTTGAACCGGCAAATGAAATTGCTGATGATGCAATATGCATTTGAGACGCTTGGCTTTTCCAGGGTCGAGTACAGGGCAGATAGCCGGAATCAGCAATCAAGAAAGGCGATAATGGAAATAGGTGGTGTGTTTGAAGGTGAGCTGCGGAGCAGGGTAGTGAAACCAGATGGCTACCGGGCGAGTATCGTTTTTATAGCATTCTGGTGGATGAATGGCCCAGTGTAAAACGGGAGAAATTTTCGATGCGGAATTCATAGGGGCCGGATATTGCAAAAGGTTTTGCTCTGAGTGGTTTGTTTAGCAAAGCCGGAATTTGTAAATTTGATTAAACCTATAACATGCCATGAAAATTTTCACACAGACTGAGCGTCTTATCCTTAGGGAACTTCATCCTACAGATGCGACTGCAATGTTTGTTCTTGACTCCGACCCGGAAGTACACAGGTATGTGGGTAATAAACCCGTGACTACAATTGGTCAGGTGGATGACGTTATCCAATTTATCAGGCAGCAGTATGTAGATAATGGAATTGGCAGGTGGGCGGTCGTTGAAAAGAAGAGCGGTCAATTCATTGGCTGGGCGGGGCTTAAACTGATGAAGGAAGTGGTTAACGATCATGTTAATTACTACGATATCGGCTATCGTTTTATTCGGCAGTATTGGGGGCTGGGATATGCGACAGAGGCTGCCAGAGCGATTCGGGACTACGGCTTCGATCAAATGAACCTAATAGAAATAAATGCACAGGCCGATGCGGCAAACAAAGCATCGGATCATGTTTTATTAAAGACGGGTCTGGCAAATCTGGGGAACTTCCTATGCGAAGGCGTTGAGAATAACTGGTACGCCATTACCAGGGAAGAGTGGAAATTGCTCGGGCCAACCAAGTAAAAGTAAACACCATGAACATCATAGCAATTAATCAATTGGAACCCCGCCACAAAGAGGCGGTATACAGACTGTGGAACAATGAGTACCCACAGCAATTGCAATATACTTCAATGGAGGGGCTCGAGACATACCTTGCCAATCTCACCAATCAGCAACATTACTTTAGTGTAAATGATGACAACGTTATAATGGGGTGGGCGTTCACCTTTGAACGGGAAAATGAACATTGGTTTGCAGTAATTATTGATAGGCAGGTGCAAAGATCGGGTGCGGGAACGGCATTACTAAACAGATTGAAAGCCGATAACAGACTACTCAATGGGTGGGTGACCGACCACTATCGGTATAGGAAAAGCAACGGTGCCATTTACCTGTCACCAATGCAGTTTTACCTGAAAAGTGGTTTTGAGGTTTGCAGCGAGATCAGGCTGGAATTTGAGAAACTTTCGGCGGTGAAAATAAAATGGGAAGAAATTAATTGACTGGCATAAATAGTAATGGACTTAAATAACCAAAAGGAGTATTGGGATAGTGTTGCGGGAATAAAAACGTTCACGCATACTCCCGATTTGCCGATGCTCAGTACATGGCTAAAAGCCGAAAACCTGATCGTAGATTATGGGTGCGGCTATGGGCGCGTTGTGCGTTTGCTGCAAGAAGCAGGTTATAGTAATGTTCGGGGGTATGACACGTCGAAGGCATTGATTCAACGGGGAGCTGGCGATGGAGTTAGTAATATCTTTGCCATTGAAGACGCTAGCTATTTGCCGGAAGGTGAAGGTAGTATCGACTGTGTTATTTTGTTTGCAGTACTCACCTGTATTCCGGGTAACAGCGGACAGGTGGCACTGATTGGCACACTCTATGATAAGCTAAAACCGAGCGGCATCATTTACATCAGCGACTACTATTTGCAGGATGAAGCGAGCGAAGCAAGGCAGTATGAATGCTTTGATGGCGATGCTGAAAATTATGGTGTATTTACATTGCCGGAGGGTGTTACTTTCCGGCATCATACCAGAGATTGGATACAGCAGTTGCTGGGAAAGTTCAGTATAAAGGAAGAGAAATC
>CANCOG010000058.1 GCA_947379685.1 Flavipsychrobacter stenotrophus
ACCATTTTTCGAAAAAGCAATTGAACTTTATGGTGCCAGGGAAAGTACCCTAAAAGGTAATGACGCAGAATTATACCATTCGGCGCTCGTTGGGCTGAGGCAGACATACAATGCTCAAAACAAGGTAGATAAAGCCAAGGAAATAGGCGCAAAAGTGAAAGCTTTCGAAGCCAAGACAGGTAACTAATATTTTTTTGATAGATAGGAAGGGCCACCAGTTAAGCTGGTGGCTTTTCTTTTTTAATTTCTCGTTACATTAGCAGCATAATTATTGACAATCAACGATCCCTTTATTCAGGCGCTCAAGGCCGGAGACCAGCAGGCCTTCCGGACACTGGTAGATACCTACCAGCAAAAAGTGTTGAATACAGCCCTGAGTATGTTACAGAACCAGGAAACGGCTGAGGACATAACCCAGGATGTGTTTGTGTCGGTATTTAAAACCATTTTATCGTTCAATGAAAAATCATCTGTTTCTACCTGGATATACAGAATAACAGTTAATAAATGTCTCGATCACTTACGGTCGGCAGGTCGGCAAAAAAAAGCCGGTTTCCTGGTACAGTTATTTCAAAAAGAAGAAGGTAAAGACCTTGCCGACCAACCCGACTTTATTCATCCCGGCGTGGTCCTGGAAAAAAGAGAACAATCTAAATATTTATTCAAAGCAATAAACAGCCTGCAGGAAAACCAGAAAACGGCTTTCATTCTTACTCACATCGAAGATCTTCCCCAACGTGAGGTAGCCGAGATCATGAACATTTCGGTTAAAGCGGTTGAGTCGCTACTTCAACGGGCAAAGACTAATTTGAGGAAGTTTTTAGGGGATATGGAAAGGTAGTTGTGTGGAGTATTTGCGCATAATGAAGCCGACTGGAAATTTTTGCTCTTTCATAGGTGCAGTTCGTCTTTATCAAAATGAATTACCATATTGAATACATTCGTCAATTTTCTGTTAGATTTAGTAAGGATGATACTGCTCGTCTAATCTCATTTTAATGTCTTTTCAAAGTGCTTTCGTTTTAAATTCAAAGTGAATGGTTTATGGGCAAATTTTCCATAGTTAACCAGAATAAATTCAGGAGTTTTTATTAATCTTGTCCCCACGAAAAATGTATCCGTTATGAGATTAAAATCCTTGCTTTTGCTGGGTTTTGCGTTGTTACTACTTAGTAATGCCAATGCCCAGCTAACCAATACTCAAATTAAAGAATACCTGAAAACGAGTAGCTTCCCGATTGATGCTGATGCCAGCGCGGTTGTTTTGTATGAGCGGATTTCAATAGATATTGCCAATGAAGATGGCAGGTACGTGGAAACAAGGAATATTCATAAGACAATTAAGATATTGAAACGTGACGCTCTTTCGGCAGCAAACGTAAAGGTCTACTTTCCAAAAGATGATTATAAAAATTACGTATATAAACTAAAGGGTGCCACGTACAACCTCGATGGTGATAGTATGAAGGAAACACCCCTGCCCAAGGGCGACTATTACAAAGATAAACTGGTCAACGAGTATTATGAAGTCAGCTTTACATTACCGGAAGCAAGGGAAGGTAGTATTATAGACTATTCCTATGACCTTGTTTCCCCGGCGTATGGTACGCTGCCTGTCTGGGACATACAGGATGAATATCCAAAACTGGTGAGCGAATATTC
Source organism: Flavipsychrobacter stenotrophus (assembly GCA_947379685.1). Taxonomy (GTDB): domain Bacteria; phylum Bacteroidota; class Bacteroidia; order Chitinophagales; family Chitinophagaceae; genus Flavipsychrobacter; species Flavipsychrobacter stenotropha_B. Next base: position 1,663 of record CANCOG010000058.1, read on the forward strand.
GTTATTGTACCCTTCAGTTATTTCTTTTACCTCCATAGCTTATTCGCAAAAGGTTATGAAGGTTTTTCCTTCTAAAGAAGAGGCCATGAGTGCAAAAGATGAGTTCTGTAAGTATGTTCAGAATAGTTATGCAGCAGGGAAGAACTACACATTTTGGGTAAGGAAGAATATAACTCCTATAAAGGCAGAGCCATTTGTGATCAATATGCTCAACCATAAAGAGCGTATGGAATTACAAGTATTGCTCTATAACTATGTAACAAAAATACCCTACAACAATACCTGGGAAAAGTATAACCAGGGCGAGTGGGATGATGATTATGCTAAGAACGCCCGTAAAACCTATGAGTTCCTGAAGGAGCCAATTCACAAGATAGTGAAGGATGATACCAATAAACTATCAAAGGCAAAGGCGATTTTCAGTTACGTGAGGGCCAACTTCAAGACAGGTGAGAGCCCGAATCCGGGTGATTATAATGTTAAGACAATATTTGACAACAAGCGTGGCAGCTGGTGGCAGGTAAATACAGTACTGATCGCGATGCTAAACAATGCAGGACTTGAGGCCTACCCAATGACCATCAGTACTACAGATGGTATTTCTGCGGCTTCGAATTTTCCGGTTCGTCACAGACTGGTACACATGGTATGCGCGCTGGTAATAGACGACTATTATATTTACCTTGATGCAGGTAACAAGAATAATGTGTTTGGTATAATGCCCTTATACTGTTACAACGGATATGCCCGTGTTATTTCCCAAAAGGGAGAGGCGGTGATGTTGTCGCCGGACTTGCTGGAAGATATAAGCAGCGAACAAATAAAAATCACTTGCCCGGGAGATACGGTGCAGTTGGTGGAGATTACACATAGGTATGGAATGATCACCTCTTCAATCATGCGTAAAGAACTGGAAAAGGAGAAAAATGAAGAAACCAATTTCATAGATAAATTGGTGCGGGAAAAGTCTGAAGACGCCACGATGGTCACCCATAAGTTAGAAAATACCGACTTGCCAGATACGAACCTCGTCGTAAAACTTACCTACAAAACCAAAATCAATGGCGATATCTCCAGCTATTTCATGAATACCTCTTGCGACAAGATTTTCCCTAAGAACCCTTTCCTGGCTGCAAAACGGGTTTTGCCGGTTGAGTTCCAATACAGGTCGACAATTAAGCGTTACCTGAATGTGACGTTACCCAGTGGTTGCACTCCGGTCGATTCGTTACCGAATCCTGTTATTATTACCTTCGGTGATAATAATATGGAGTACAGGAAAAGTGTAGCATGGTTTCCTGAAATGTCTACGGTTTCTGTAAATGTTACCTACAAGAATAACCAGGTCGTTTATGAGAATGATAAATATGATTATATCCGCGATTTCTATGCGGAAGTGATCAGGGATGAGAATAAGATCATTGCTTTCAAAAGAAAATAACATGTCCTTGAAAAATATCTGCCTTCTGGCCCTCGTTACATTTATTTTTACGAATAACATCCATGCCGGTGAGCAAAAGTTTCCGGTGTCTGCTATACCAGATAGTTTGTTGAAAAATGCCCATGCGGTAATGCGGTTATATGATGCTCGTTATGTGATCAATGGCCCGGCGGAATATACCGTAAGCGAACGGTATGTAGTGACCGTGCTCGATGAAAAAGGTACGGGCTTTGGCAATTGCACTGAATATTACAGTAAGGGTAATTCGATAGATGACCTCAATGGTTTTTTGTACAACAAGGAAGGTGAGGAGGTTAAGAAGATAAAACGAAGGGATATTGTGGATGTGGCTGCCTATGGTTCCAACTTCGTTACTGACTATCGCGCCTTGCTGCATACTTTCGGTGCACACCAATACCCTTATACCACAGAATACGAAGTAGAAAAAACCTACTATTCTACATTGAGCCTGGCCAGCTGGACTGCCGTCCCTGGCTTGCATTGTTCGGTGCAGCAGGCAACGGTTTCCGTCGAGTATCCGCTTGATTACCCGCTTAGGTTCAGGTCCAAAAGTTTGCCGGTGCAGCCGGTGGTTGCTACTCGGGACGGGCAGCATATTTTAACTGCCAGCCTCATGGGGTTCAAGGCCCTTAAAGATTTTGACGAGATATCGGTTGATGCAGACATGCATATGCCAGGCATAGTGCTTGCCTGCGATACTTTTTCATTGTTTGGGACCAACGGCAGCATGGCTACCTGGAAGGACTTTGGCAGGTTTTTCTACCAGCTGAATGATGGCCGCGACGTGCTCACGCCACAAATGAAGGCAACCGTACATCAGCTGACAGATACCTGCACCAGTAACCAGCAGAAGATCAATGTATTATACCAATACCTGCAAAAGAACACCCGTTACGTGAGCATACAACTGGGTATAGGTGGGTGGCAGACTTTTGATGCAACCTTTGTATGCGAAAAAAAATATGGGGACTGTAAGGCGTTGTCCAATTTCATGAAGGCTATGCTGAAGGAAGCCGGGATTGTATCTTATACCACACTGGCCAGGGTGGGCAGTCCGGACCTGTTACCTATGAACCCCGAGTTTCCTTATAATATATTTAACCATGCTATTCTGTGTGTGCCTACGCCCACCGATACGACTTGGCTGGAATGTACATCGGCCAGTACGCCGGCTGGCTACCTGTCCAACAGTACAAGCGACAGAAAAGTATTGGTGGGTACGCCCGAGGGTGGGGTGGTTGTATCCACACCCACTTACGGACCGGAAACGAATGTACTGATAAGGAAGGCCGAACTGGTACTGAATGATAAGAATGAACTTTCCGGGAAGGTGAGTTTGAACTATGGCGGGTTGTTCTGGGAGCGCGAACACGCCAATGTAATAGATGCGCCCAGGGCCGCCCTCGATAAGCACCTGAGCACTGTGCTGGGCTTTTCCGATTATTCGATCGCTGAGGCTACTGCCCGCACTGCGACTGAGGGAAAGATACCCTTTATTAAGGAGACGATGAATATTACCGCAACCGCAGAAGCCAATGCCAGCGGCAGCAGCCTGATGCTTAATACCCGCATGTTTCCGCTGCTGCCTGTGCCATCCTCTCGGGCGGATACCAGCACCAGCAAGTTTCAATTACACAAGAGTTATTGCATGAAAGATACCGTTATCATTACCCTCAACGGAAACTATGCCCCATCTACTCCGTTTAAAGATGTGGACATCACTTATCCATTCGGTAGCTACCACCTTTCTTACACAATCAACGGCAAAACCCTAACCAAAACCTCCGTATACACCATTAAGGCAGGCATTTACTCCGGCGACCAATTCGCGAATCTCAAAAAGATGCGCGGGGAATCTATTGGGACGTCGAGGAATATGGTGGTGTTGGGGAAGTTGTAGGCAGGGGGCTTTGCGGCAAAATAATTTCCCAAACTTGATCAAAGCATTGCGGTAAAAAATATTTTTATAATTCTGAAAAACACGATGAATTTTCAAACTGTTTTCAGTACTTTTGCACTCCGATTTTGGCGAGATAGCTCAGTTGGTTAGAGCACAGGATTCATAACCCTGAGGTCGGGAGTTCAAATCTCCTTCTCGCTACATTTAAGGCTCCCGTAATGGGAGCCTTTTATATTTCCGCAATCTTTTGCTCAATATTGTTCAAACCATTCAAACTTATTGTGGATTATATTGTCTTTTTCCTTTGTCAGGTAATCGAGGTAGGCTTTCGCGGCACCTGAAAATTTCTTGTTCTTCAGCCAAATCAAGTGCCAGTTGGTGATAATAGGGAAGTTTTTGACGGGAACTATCTGGAGCTCGCCAGCATTGAGTTCATTTTTTATACCTATCAGCGGCATGATAGAAGACCCTAGTCCCGCTAATACAGCCTGTTTTACGGCTTCATTTGAAGTGAGTTCCATTTTCTTCAATACAGGTAAATTGTTTTCATGTATAAATCGTTCCATTACCAACCGAGTGCCCGAACCTTGTTCCCTGTATATTAAGGGCACTTGTTCAAAAACTGAGTAGTCGTAGGGCTTTTTGTTGAACTTTTCCAGGGCGTTTGATACGAGGTACAATTTGTTCTGCATCAGCCTTATGCTATCTACCGCTATGGCATCCGGTAGCAGCGAAACCAGGGAGAAATCTACCTCGTTATGTTCCAGGCTCTCAATTACTTTTGTCTTGTTGGTAACATCCATTGCCAGTTCTATACCTGGGTTCAGTTTCAAAAAGTCCGCCAGAAAGTAGGGCATAACGTACTTACCCGTAGATACGATAGAAATTTTCAGTCGGCCGGTAAGTTGCCCTTTATGCGCTTGTGTTTTATAGTTCAGTGCATAGACTCCTTCTAATATTTGCTCGGCAGCCAATGCAATTTCCCTTCCAAAGTCGGTAACATATAACTGTCGTCCTACCACTTCTGTAAGCGGTATTTCAAATTGGTCCTGAAAATTTTTTAGCTGTATGGATACCGCCGGCTGTGTCAGATGCAGTGCTTCAGCAGCCTTTGTAATACTTTCCATCTGGGTCACTTTCAGGAACACTTTTAACTGGTTGAGTGTGTAATTCATAAATAATTTTTATGATTGTCATTGTAAAGTTAAATAAAAACTAATGAACTTATTGCTTCACTTTTGCGTCATCAAATAAAAACAAGAGTAAAACACACAACGACAGATATGCTGGAAAATCTAAAAATAGGAATACTGGGTGGCGGACAATTGGGGAGCATGCTGCTCAGGTACGCAATAGATTTTGGACTTAATGTTTCGGTTATGGACAAAGATGCGGAAGCACCATGCTCGCGTCATACATCTTCGTTTCAAATAGGCGACCCCATGAATTATGATGATGTTATAGCATTCGGTAAGCATCTGGATATCATCACGATAGAAAAAGAGGCTGTTAATGTTGAGGCTCTCCAAAAATTGCAGGATGACGGGGTAAGGGTCTACCCGTCTCCCCGAATTATCGAGACAATCCAGGATAAGTATGTTCAGAAGCAGTTCCTTGCGCAAAACGGCATACCAGTTGTTCCGGGTTTGCTGATAAAGGGCAGAGACGACCTAAGGCAACATACAGATAAATTCCCCGCCTGCCTCAAAAAATGCAAGCAGGGTTACGATGGCAAGGGAGTTATGATCCTTAAAAGCGCAGCTGATATCGCTAATGCCTTCGATGAAGAATGTGTTCTGGAGGATCTGGTTGAAATAAGGCATGAGATATCCGTTATTGTTTCCCGTAACGAAAGCGGTGCCGTAGAATGTTACGATCCGGTTTTAATGGTTTTCAACCGGGAACGCATGATATTGGATTTTCAGATGTGCCCGGCTAATATCGATGTTAATCTGGCTGTACAAGCTTGCAGCCTGGCAGTAAAAACTGCTGAGGTTTTACTGCTCGTCGGTATAATGGCCGTCGAAATGTTCATATCCTCTGACGGGAAATTATACGTAAATGAATTGGCTCCAAGACCTCATAACAGTGGCCATCATACAATTGAAGCTAATGCAACATCTCAGTTCGAGCAACAGATGAGAATGATTCTTGATTTGCCCATAGGCAGCACCAGGCAAAACATGGCTTCAGTAATGATCAATATAATTGAACCGGCTGCATTCCGTAAAAACTCCATTTTGGAAGCGCTGAAAACGATACTCTGTACAGATGATGTACACCTTCATTGGTATGGCAAAAAGCTAGGTACCGAAGGCCGTAAAATTGGCCATGTAACCATTACGGAAAACACAATTGAAGATGCAATGTCAAAAGCAGTAATGATTCGTCACATTTTAAAAGGATTGCAAAATGGAAACTAAGGTAGGAATAGTTATGGGCAGTAGCTCTGATGCCGAAATAATGAGCGCTGCGGCAAATGTGCTGGAACAATTCGGAGTAACAAATGAGTTCATGGTTGTATCAGCACATCGTAGCCCGGCCTGGATGTTCGAATACGCACAGGCTGCAGAAGAGAGGGGTATAAAAGTGATCATAGCCGGGGCTGGTGGGGCAGCTCACTTACCAGGCATGATGGCAGCAATTACTGTATTGCCGGTAATAGGGGTCCCGATAAGGTCCTCAAACTCGATAGACGGTTGGGATTCGTTGCTCTCTATTGTACAGATGCCTAACGACGTACCGGTAGCCACCGTAGCAGTTAATGGTGCACATAACGCAGGTATTCTGGCAATTGAGATGCTTGCGATAGGTGATAAGGAGCTTAAGGCAAGGCTGACCGAACTGAAGAAAAGGAACGTTGAAAAAGTAAGAGAACAAAACCAATCATTAAACAGCAAAAAATAACCATTAAATATTTTAATTATGACAACAGAAGTTTTGGAAAAGACAGTGGCAACAATGAATAAGCCCGAGGCTAAATCAGTTCCCATCACAGTGGCCTATGGCGATGGCATTGGCCCGGAAATAATGAAGGCGACATTAAGCGTACTTAAAAAGGCAGGAGCGTCTCTCGAGATTGAGGAGATTGAAATTGGAGAAAAAGTGTACCAGAAAGGGCATTTATCAGGAATAGAGACGTATGCCTGGGATTCTCTCAGAAAAACACGGGTTTTTCTTAAGGCTCCAATAACTACTCCTCAAGGTGGTGGATTTAAAAGTTTAAATGTAACAATTAGAAAAATGCTTGGTTTGTATGCGAATGTCCGGCCATGCATTTCCTATCATCCTTTCGTAAGTACCAAGCATCCCAAAATGGATGTAACAATAATAAGGGAGAATGAGGAAGACCTATACGCTGGTATTGAACACCAGCAAACTGATGAAGTGTTCCAGTGTCTTAAATTGATCTCCAAACCGGGCACAGAAAAAATAGTGTGGTATGCTTTTGAATACGCGAAAGCCTACAACCGGAAAAAAGTCACTTGCTTTACAAAGGATAATATTATGAAAATGACCGATGGTATTTTTCATAAAATTTTTGATGAAGTGGGTGCAGAATACCCCGAAATTGCGAAGGAGCACATGATTGTTGATATTGGTGCTGCGCGACTTGCGGATACTCCTGAGATCTTTGATGTTATTGTGATGCCAAATTTGTATGGAGATATTTTAAGTGATGTAGCAGCACAGATTACAGGCTCGGTTGGTTTGGCAGGTAGCGCAAATATAGGTGACAGCTTTGCGATGTTTGAGGCAATACACGGGTCTGCTCCGCTAATTGCTGGCAAAGGCATTGCGAACCCGTCCGGATTATTGCTTGGGGCGGTTCAGATGCTTGTTCACATTGGTCAAAATGATATTGCAGAAAAAATACAAAATGCCTGGTTGAAAACTTTAGAAGATGGAATACATACAGAAGATATATTCAAGGAAGGGATATCTAAATCTAAAGTAGGGACAAATGAATTCACAGATGCTGTAATTGAAAGGTTGGGGCAAATGCCCCGAATGTTCAGGCCAGCTGACTATTCAATGTCTGTTGGCGACTTCAACATTAAAGTTACCCCAACTAAACCGGCAATAAAGGAACTTATCGGCGTAGATGTCTTCTTACATCATACAGACAGAAACCCGGAAAGCCTTGCTCAACTTATCAAAGACCTTGATGTAAGCGGACTAACGCTAACCATGATAACCAACCGGGGTACGAAAGTTTGGCCTGATGGTTTCCCGGAGACGTTTTGTACAGACCACTGGCGATGCAGGTTTAAAAACGACATGAAGAACGGAGTTAGCTACCAGGCAGTGATAGACCTGTTACAGAGGATTCAACATAGAAAGCTGAACGTTATCAAAACAGAAAATCTTTACCTGATGGATGGTCAGCAAGTGTTTACTGCTGGTCAAGGGCAATAAAATTTTTCAGTAATGATGCAATTGGCCAGTTGTTGTTGCGAAAAAAAATCTGCCCTGGCAAACTTGTATTATACATAAAATTAGAGTTGGATATTCAGTAGCCCCGGCTTTCAGGCCGGGGCTACTTTTCAGGGCGCGATTAGCTAATTATTTATGCGCTATCAACCAGGATCTATGAGTAATTCAGGAGAAAGCAAGCGGGTACTCCTTTAATCAATCATTATTATGAACTACAGCTTACTGCTCAACAATTTGACTAACCCTACACTGCTATTCTTTGTATTAGGCATTGTAGCGGCAACATTAAAAAGTGATCTCGAAATTCCTGAGTCAAGTTCCAGGTTCATCTCACTTTACCTTCTGTTTTCCATTGGTTTTAAAGGCGGACAGGAATTGGCGCACAGCGGTCTCAATAAGGAAATAATGATAACGTTGTCTTTGTGTATTGTTCTGGCTGCACTTGTACCGTTGTACACTTTTTTTATACTGAAAAAGAAGCTGTCGGTGGAGAACGCTGGTGCAATAGCGGCAACGTATGGGTCGGTAAGCGCCGTGACTTTTGTAACAGCGACCCTGTTTCTCGAAAATCTTAAAATACCATTTGGAGGTCACATGGTAGCAGCTATGGCCTTGATGGAAGCACCCGCAATAATGATAGGTGTTGTGCTCATCAGGCGTTTTGGAGCAGAAAGTGCAAAGAAAAGTATAAAATCTCTATTGCATGAGTCATTAACAAACGGTTCTGTGCTCATGATCACCGGCAGTTTAGTAATAGGAATTATCTCCGATACTAAGGGTGCAGAGGGAATTAAACCATTTACTACAGATATATTCAAAGGTTTTCTTGCAATATTCCTGTTGGAAATGGGTATGGTCGCTGCAAAAAGATTTGCTGCTTTTAAAAACTATGGGTGGTTCGTTACCGTGTTTTCAATCGCTGTTCCTGTTATTAATGGTCTGTTTGCTATCGCGATTACCCATTATTTTACCCTATTGCCTGGCAACAGATTGTTAATTGCCATATTGGCGTCAAGTGCTTCCTATATCGCAGTCCCTGCGGCAATGAAACAAGCCGTGCCTAAAGCAGACCCCGGCTTGTATGTCCCTATGGCACTCGGACTAACCTTCCCGTTCAATATTACTTTTGCAATGCCTCTGTATTGGATGTTGATCCAGGTTTTTTAGTGCCCGGAATGAATGTTATCCATCAAACCAGGTATTACATCCGGTTTCGCATAAGTAAGCCTGGAAATGCGTTCAGTACTGTGGTAGCTGTCAAGGCCGGCGCAGGTGATGGTGCCAGCTTTTTCAAGGTCTACAAAACCATCTGGCATTAAGGCATCTTCAGGCATAGAGATATACATGATCTCGGCAAGGATCATTATAGTGCCGTTGAGCGCAATGTCAATTTTTTGCCGGAAGCTGGCGCCTATTTTAATATGACTCTCTGCAACGAAGGGGGCATAATAGCCGGGCTTATTTTCCTCGGTTAGCCCAGTGGCTTCAAATTCTGATACGTCCTCAGGGTAGCGGGCCGAAGTTTGATGGGCGGCAGTATAAAATTCCTTGCGCACATGGTTAACGGTAAATATCCTCGTCTCCAGTATGTTGTTAAGCGTGTGCCGCTCTACTGAATCGGGGCGGACAATAAAACCAAACAATGGAGGGTTGGCCCCTATGTGCACGAAGGAATTAAAAACCGCCAGGTTACTTTGGCCGTTCCTGTTGCGCGTACCTATCAACGATAGGCTCTTAAAGCCGCCCAATGAATTGACGAACATGGCCCTGTATCGTTGTTCAAGTGCAAGTATGTCCTTGCTGGAGTATTCTATTATATTCATTTTCTGTTATAGTTTTAATGATCCCATTCCGCCGTCTACTGCCAAAATCTGTCCGGTAATCCATGATGAATTTGCCGAAAGCAGGAACGTAATTGCCTGGGCGACTTCAGCTGGTGTGCCTATCTTTTTCAGGGGATTTCGTTTCTCCGATGCCTCAATTTTTTCGGGGGTCGACAGAAAACGTTCGCTGAGCGGGGTATTTGTCAGCGATGGGGCCACCGCATTTACCCGTATAGCGGGTGCCAGTTCTGCTGCCAGTGATCTTGTTAACCCTTCCAACGCTGCTTTAGCCATGGCAATAGAAGCATGGAACGGCATTCCTGATTGCGCTGCTACCGAACTTATAAATACAATAGACCGAGAGTTGCTTTTTTTGAGGTTGCCCAGGTAATTTTGTACAAATGCAACTGCGCCCAGTGCATTCACCTGGTAGTCATGCATGAAGTCCTGAGCACTTAGCCTGGCAAACGGTTTCAGGTTGATGGTGCCGGGAAAATAGACCAACCCATCGATGGCTCCTTCTATTGCTGGGAATGTACCTGTTTCATATCTATCAACCTGATGGCATTCGTCATACCCTTGCAAGGCGGTTTTAGTGCTTATACCTATTACCCTGTTTCCTTCGCTTTTGAGTATCTGTGCGGCTTCTATGGCTATCTGGCTCGATGCCCCGGCAAATAAATAGGTCATGCTATCTTCGTTTAGAAATTTTGTTTTGTGTAATTGCTCTTTGACGGTCGCACTTAAAACGGGTAATTCCAGCAGCGCGTGATTTCTGATGCTTAGTTGTACAGGCCTCCACTCGTATTCGCCACATTTTGTAACTCCTGAATTTCAGTTGTGCCTTCATTAATTTCCGAACTTCACTTTCCGTTAATCCAAACTGGTATTTTATGGCTTCGAAAGGTGTTCGGTCTTCCCATGCCATTTCTATGATCCTGTCAATATCTTTTGCGGTTAAAGGTTCCACAGTAGTATTTTTCCGTTCCTCGTCTGCAAGCATATAGGCAAGCGGGGAGGGTAGGTCACTGTAATAGCAATACACATCATAAAGGTCGTCCATATAGCAACGGGGAAAGTTCTTTTCTACTTTTGTTTAACAAAATTACGAAAATATTAAACAAAGTAAGCGCAATGATATTGAAACTGCTGATACTGCTATAAGATACTACAAGGTGACTATGGGCTGATCAAATTTGAATTTCTGTTTTATCGTCAAGATATCGGACAATTTGGGGTTTTCGCGCAGCGCGGGACACAGTTTATTCAATAGGGGGTATTTATATGAAACAGAGCCTCAACTAGAAGCGACAGTCAATGGCTTTCGGATAGGTTTCTTCAGTTCGAAATGAACAGCCGCATTAATGGTATCAAGATCTGATTTAATGTTCGGAGGATTATTTACACTTATTTTTAGACATAAAATCCCTGTTCGCCATGTGGTGAGCAGGCAAACTGGGATAAATAACAGTAATACTATCTACACTTTACCTATTGTATCGATCACATCGGTAGTGATCAATTGCAGGGCGAGGCTCTTCATGGAAGGGTAGATGAGTTCATAGATCTGCTTCTTACTTTCGGGCACATCGTCTTCCTCCAGTGCTACAATGTAGATGATGGATTCGGGCAGGTCGAGCCCCTTACAGATCTTGTCAATCGTACCCTGGCTGGGTCTCTTCAGGCCATTCTCTATTTGTGATAAAGAAGTTTGTGAGAGGTTGCATTTTTCTGCCAGTTCGCTTTGTGTGATGCCTAATTTGTTTCTGATGGATTTGACTGCTAAACCAATTTTCATGAGTGACGTAGTGAGCGTTTAGTGGGGGTTTATTGAAATTGTTTTCAGGAAAAAGAGTAATGGTGTTTGTTGGTTGGGCAGATATGTTCATAGGGTTATCATTTAAGACGTTACGAATGTTATAAACGTTTGGTTGTCAGAAAGAGAAATGTAGTTGTATTAATATTTGGGCGCTTTTTTATTTCTTTTTAGTTAAACGTTCGTTTTTATCTAATAATTGTTGGTTAGCAATGGCATCTTACAGTGTATTAATGTGACCTTTCCCATAAAATGGAATAATCGTCATATTGAACTTATGTAAGTGCTGAAACCCGCTACAGCCGTGGTGTCTCGCTTTACATCCCATTGCTTTTCCGGTCGCGAAAGTAGCGGATTTTGTGCTTTTTGCACACTATCAAATGGTTAATATTCTGTACTTGCACGTAGCGCGATGATTATCAAACGTTGTCTATAAAAAGTGCAGTATACATTTTTTTAACGACTTTTAGCTGGCTGCTTTAGACAGAAATCCGCCCTTGCGGGCGTAAGCTAAAATGCCATTTCGTAAAGCAGGGATACACCTCAAGTATGGTTATCAGGATTGATAGGTGTTGGTACTTTAGGTATATGAAAAAGCCTTAAATCACCGGCCGGGCCATGTGATTTAAGGTTCTCATAAATTAGGTAATGTGGTTGAAATTATTGAATAGTAGGGTGATGTGCAGAAAATGCACCCCAGATCATTCTGGTGCCCTTGCTGTTGCTCAGCCACAAATTGAAGGTGCCATCAATGTAATTATCGTTTGAGGTAGTCACATTCACGGAAGTGCTGTCGAGGTTGTAAGTTTGGCCGTTCACGAAGTACTCTACGAGTTGGTTATCTGAGTTATGGGTGTTCGACTGGGCAAAATGCCCTATACCTGTGTACGAACCGTACGCCTTAAAGTTCAGCGAAAATTGCTTGTTTGATGAGGTGTTAAAAGCGTTGATAATGAGGGCACTGGAACTCGATGTTTTGAGGAGGGTCACATTCACATTGTCTTCGCTGGAAGAAGGAAATGTGCTTTTCATCGTATAATCGATCCCATTATCATTAATGGTGATGGTATTAGGATAGGAACTGCTGTTGTCCGTTTTAGAGCAGGCAGCAAACAATACTGAACTAATGAGCAGCACGAAAATTGATTTTTTCATAGGATAATATCGCTTTGATGTAGTAAAGATACAATAGCATTTCTTTTAAGCAAATCCAAGACTAATATTGCGGTTTTGATTAAAGCGTAAATGGTAGTTGTTGAAATTTCGCCCCAAGGCGCTAAGCCGCAATTCACAGTTAATATTCGATGCTCTTATTTGAAGCAAAGCCGCGAAGGTCTATTAAAATAAAAGCAAGCGATTAACGGGGAAGGGCTCCGTAGTCTTTCAGAACCTCATGTAAGAGATCTAAGCGCACTTTGAACCAATCTTTTGATGTGTCGGCAATGGGCATTTCGAAGTTCATGGCAAAGAAATAGGGGTAGTTGCGTACATCGCTTTTGTTCA
>CANCOG010000059.1 GCA_947379685.1 Flavipsychrobacter stenotrophus
AATTGAAAAGCGCCAGGGGCTCAAAATTGGTTGTATAGAAGAGATTGCCTACCGCAATGGTTGGATAGATGACGAACAAATGAACAAGTTGGGTGACATATACCTGAAAAGCGGTTATGGCAAGTACCTGAAAGGTCTGATCGGGAAAATATAATGAGATGAAAAAGCGTTTGGTTTATTTGGCGATGCCGGTATTGATGTGCAGCCTGCTTTGTTCTTGCGCAACCTATCATCTGGCACCTGGCGATCTGGTTAATCAAATTCGTGCTGCCCATCAAAATGAGCTTAACGTGACACACAGTTCGCCAATGATCCCCTCGCAACGTTACAATGGCAATGGGGTAAAGGAACTGATATGTTACGATAAGCATGAGAAAAAAACATCATTGCGTATTACACCAGCTATTGAAATGCGTATTACGGACACCAATGGTCACCGGCACATTTTTTACTTCGACACAGTTAACCTGGAAGATTCGGTGCTTGTAGGGATGAATTCTCGAATACTGTCTACAAAGCGCAGGCTGAGTATTGCCAATATGCGGAAAGTTGAAGTTCAGAATGGCGGCAAGGCGTACCAATATAAATAAAAATATGGGTCATTTACCCCAGATATATTACACAATAGGAAAAACAAAAAGCAGGCGACAAGTTATATTTGTCGCCTGCTTTCTTTAGTTATATCAATCGGGTATGAGTTTTACGGGGGTGTTTTTCAGTTAAGCGAAGTACCCCAAATCTTTCACCAGTGATTCCGGTAATGCTGGCAATAAATGTCGTGGAAGAAGGAATGATGTTAATTCTGCAAGTTCCTTAAACACATAATGTGAGTCGGCTGCCCCCCTCAGGTAAGCCGCTCCTGTGCTGCCACCGGTACCGACGCGTTTACCAATAGTACGTTGAACCATATGTATGTGCCTGTGTCGCCACATAGAAAGTTGCTCGTCAATTTCGAGCAATGTGTTGAGCAGGTCATAAGGCAACTGTAATAATGGATGATCCCTGTATAACATGATAAACAGGCTGTTGCGGCTGGCATCTGTACTGAACGATCTGCCCTCGGGGTAATCACCATCATTTATGAACAAAGAGTCAAAAAGTGCAAGGTTTTGCTTTTCACCTTCACCAAGGCTTGCCGAATAAGCGTTTCTGTAAGCTGTCCAGAAATCATTATCTGAATTGCCCCAATAAGCTTCATTTTTTACAAATGGCATACGTTCGAGCCAGTTGTTCAGCAACACCAGAAGCGATAGTTCACTTTCTGCTTTCTTCACTCGTTCAACATCAGCAGGAGTGAGCTGCGACAAATAGTATTCCTTACCATGCCGTTGATCATACTGCAACCCCAGCATAGCTTCGATCATCTTAAATTGGATGCTTTGAAAACCGGATGCCGGTCTAAGCAGGTCGCGGAAATCGAGGAAGTCCAGCGGCGTCATAGTTTCCAGGATACCCATTTGCTGCACGGCAACTTCCAAAATGGTACAAATCCTTTTCAGGCGGTGCAGGCTATTATATATATCCGGAGTGCTGTTATTGATGTTGGTTTGTTTAAAAACCTCTCTAACAATACCCAGTTCATGGAGGATTTGTTTGAACCACAATTCATATGCCTGGTGAATAATGATAAACAACATCTCATCGTCCGCCCTTATTCCTTCTTTGTCACTTTCCGGTTGCTGAGCGTTAAGGATTTTATCCAGCTGCAGGTATTCACTGTAATATACAGGCTTGCGTTCCTTGTTTTCCATGGGGCGAAAATAACAAATAAAACGGCTAATGATACCTGATAGTATTCAAAATTGCCACCTGATTTTAATCAGTACATTTTGGGAAGCAGTACAATGGCCTTTGCCACATTTTTGTTATTTTGGATCAATTGCCCGTCAATAAATATCAGCACCATCGACTCACGATTTACGACTCACGACTTACTACTTATGACTCACGACTTACTACTTATGACTTACGACTCACATCTAAAAATCCCCCTAATTTTCCCTTATCCTTTCTTGGTCTATAGATTATGCGTTTCACTATACTTTTGTACTTTTGAGCCGCTAAATTAAAATACATTAAAACATGCAGTTGAAAAACACTATACTTGCCGGTGCCGCCGTTGTGGCTATGGCAGCCTGCCAGCAAGCCGGGCCGAAACATGAAGATGGTCCTGCCCGGAAATTTATTGACCCGGCTAACATGGATACAACCATTCACCCAGGCGATAACTTCTTTATGTATGCCAATGGTGCCTGGTTGAAAAATAACCCAATTCCTAAAGACCAAACTCGTTGGGGCAGTTTTAACCTGCTTATCGAAAACAATCTCAGTGCAGTACATACTATTTTGGATTCTGCTGCGGGCATTAAGAATGCACCAGCCGGAAGTTTGGCGCAGAAAGTAGGAGACTTTTACCGCACGGGTATGGATACCGCCGCAATCGATAAAGCAGGTATCACACCGCTTAACGAGGTAATGGCCCGTATTGATAACATTAAGGATGCAGGTGGTTTGCTGGCTGAAGTGACATTAGAACATACACAGGGCATTGGCCAGGTTTTTGGATTTGGTATTTCTCCTGATGATAAGAATGTAACCAAGCAGATTTGCCAGTTTGGTACAGGTGGTTTGGGTATGCCCGGGCGCGAATATTATTTTGATAAAGATGAACGCACAACAAAGGTGCGCGATGCTTATCAGGTGTATATCGCTAAGATGCTCATGCTTATGGGCGAAGACAGTATGACAGCTGTTAAGGATGAACATGATATTTACAAGCTTGAATTGGCGTTGGCTGGTGCTTCACTTACCCGTGTAGAAATGCGTGACCCAAATAAATTGTACAATAAATTCAATCTTGATGGCATGTCAAAATTGACACCGGGTATTGAATGGAAGGGACTGTTGACTAGTCTTAAAGTAACCGGTCAGGATTCAGTATTGGTGTCAGTTCCAAAATTCTTTACGGAGGTAGCTAAGCAAATGAAGGCTACTCCTGTAGACGTTTGGAAGAAATATCTGAAATTCCACATGACAAATGACATGTCACCATACCTGAGCAGCAACTTTGACAAGGCTCATTTCGACTTCTACGGACGTGTAATGCATGGCCAGGAAGAGCAGACTGCCCGCTGGAAGCGCATTTTGCATACAGTTGATGGCAACATTGGTGAGTTGGTAGGTCAATTGTACGTCGATAAGTACTTCAAGCCAGAAGCTAAAAAACGCATGATGGAGCTGGTGGGTAACTTGCAGCAGGCTTATGCAGACCGTATACAGCACCTGGACTGGATGAGTGAAGATACCAAGAAGAAAGCGCTCACCAAGCTGAATGCATTCATGAAGAAGATCGGATATACCGATAAATGGAAGGACTACAGTGCACTGACCATAGTTGGCAACGATTTCGTAAAGAATGTACTTGCAGCTTCAGCATGGGAATATAATTTTGAATTGAGTAAACTTGGAAGGCCCGTTGACCGCACAGAGTGGGGTATGACTCCTCCGACTGTTAATGCATATTACAATCCCGGATTCAATGAGATCGTTTTCCCTGCAGGTATTCTTCAGTTTCCTTTCTTTGATGAAAAAGCTGACGATGCGGTTAACTATGGTGGAATTGGTGCCGTTATTGGCCACGAAATGACCCACGGTTTTGATGATCAGGGCCGTTTGTACAATGCTGAAGGTAACCTTGCAAACTGGTGGACTTCTGAGGACTCAGCTCATTTCATGAACAAGGCTGAAATAGTGGTTACTCAATTTAACAAGATCATTGTAATTGATACCTGCCATGCGAATGGTAGTTTGACTGAAGGTGAAAACCTCGCTGACCTTGGTGGTGTGAACATTGCTTACGAAGCATTCAAGAAAACAGAACAAGGTAAGGGCGATAAGAAAATTGACGGTTTTACTCCTGATCAGCGTTTCTTCCTGAGCTGGGCACAAGTTTGGCGTGCAAGTACTCGTCCTGAAGAATTGGCTGCCCGTCTGAAGACGGACCCACATTCTCCTAGCGAATTGCGTTGCAATGTGCCTTTGAGCAATGTTGAAGCATGGTACAAGGCATTTAACATTAAGCCTACTGACAAAATGTTCCGCCCTGAAAACGAAAGGGCAAGGGTTTGGTAATTGTAATTATATTTGATTTTAGAGAAGCCGCAGCATCAGTTCTGCGGCTTTTTTGTGTTTAGCGATTAACGAAGTTGGGACCTATTTAGGAACTCCTGAAAAAGTTGCTTCTCTTTTTCATTACGAATTTAACCATGAAAATTGCGTTAACTGTGCAAGGACCCCAAGGATTTTGTTATAATATGTGTGAATATAAAATATGTTCTACCCCTCTGGGGTAGGTGTATTTCAACTTGCACCGAGGGTTAACACCCCCGGCTATTGTTATTAAACCCCATTCGGGGTATTGGGCCATGTGGATGACTTTTTCAGCAGGTCCTTTTTTATATATAAATGCAATTCAAGTGAATTATCGGGCCTTTCTTTACGCGAAACATTTGGTCATTGAGAATCGATGATACATTTATTCTATTATTCGCCTTCTTTTTGGTTTTGACCTCACACTAGTCCGTCATTTGCCGTTATTTTGCATTAAATAAATTTATGCCTTCCCGTTTACAATTTTTAGTATTATTCCTCCTGATGTCAATGGGTACAACTGCTCAAAAGCGGGCACTTGTTATCCCTTCCGACTACCCGCAGGATTTTTTTCGCAATCCATTAGACATACCTATTTTCTTGGCTGGGAATTTTGGCGAATGCAGGCCGGGGCATTTTCATAGCGGGATCGATATTAAGACTAAGGGTAAGGAAAACCAACCGGTACATGCCGCGGCTGAAGGCTATGTTTCCCGTATTAAGATGGAAAAAGGCGGTTTCGGTCATGGTTTGTATATCACACATCCGAATGGCTTCACGACTCTGTACGCCCACCTCAACAACTTTTCGCCCGCCATCCAAAAATATGTAAAGGAAAACCAGTACGAAAAGCAGCGCTGGGATGTTGATCTGCAGTTGTCACCAAAGCAATTTCCTGTAAAAAAGGGGCAGCTTGTCGCGTGGTCGGGTAACACAGGAGCATCAACGGCCCCACATCTGCATTTTGAGATCAGGAATACAAAGACGGAGCACCCGCTCAACCCTGAATTATTTGGGCTGCCCATTGCAGACAAACTTCCACCTGAACCACTCGAAATTGCATTTTATAATGGCAATATTTACGAAAATAACCCGGAATTCCCTGTAATTTTCCCTGTGAGAAAGGCCGGAACTATATACAAGCCGGCTGGTATAACCAACGACTTCGGCAGGTTAGATAAAGATACAATAGTTTTAAAGGCCGGTGGTATTATAGGTATTGGTATTCGTGCCGATGACTATATGGAGGGCAGCGATAACAGCCTTACCTTTTATACTGCCGATTTGTATCTCGACGATAGCTTGCAAACAAAGGTGGTGCTTGATGATATTGGCTACGACGTGACACGTTATATCAATGCCTATACCGATTACGCCACTAAATTCCTAAAAGGGAAATGGATACAGTGCCTGTTCCGGCTGCCGGGCAACAAGCTCAACAACATATTCGGGTACCTGAATAGTGAGAATGGCCAATTAGATATTTCTGACAAAAGAGCGCACAAGGTTGCGATCAGTATCACAGACGACAAGGGCAATGAAAGCCGCATTAGTTGTTATGTGCGTACTGAGGGTGGGGGAGAGAAGAGTGCGGCACCAGTAGCCAGTGTAAACCATTTCAGCATTAATAAACCGAATCTCTTTGGCGATCCCAATGTCTCCTTCTCATTGGCGCCCGGCCAGTTGTACGATGATATAGACTTCATTTACAGCAAAACCGATGGGCAGAATACCTATTCAGATATTTATAAATTGCACAACCCATCGGTGCCCATTCACCATAACTTCGATCTGATGATCAAGCCTACACGACCGATCCCATTCGATTTGCGCACAAAGGTAGTGACCATGTATTCTGATGGGAAGGATCAGGACGGGAGAGCGGCAACAGTGCAGGACGGTGGGTGGTATCGCGCCGCTGTCCGCAATTTTGGTTCTTATTGGCTGGACCTCGATACGCTGCCACCGGTTATTAAATCATTTCAGAAAAACGGCGCTAATCTCGCGAAGGCCGGGCAAATTACTTTCGAGGTCAAAGACGCTGCGACCTCTGTAAAGAAGTTCAGTGGGTATATCGATGACCATTGGGTATGTTTTGAGCAGCACGGAAGTTCTTTTTTCTATAAATTTGATGAGCATTGCCCCAAAGGGAAACACCAGCTCGTGTTTAAGGCCGAAGATGAAAGTGGCAATGCAAGTTCGTTTAATCTAAACTTCGCAAGATAAATTATGCCTTTACAACAGGGAGATACTGCACCAGCATTTACAAGTACCGATCAGAATGGTAATAAAGTATCGCTGAAAGATTTTAAGGGAAAGAAAGTTGTTTTATACACTTACCCCGAAGATAACACCCCAACCTGCACTGTTGAGGCGTGCAATTTCAGGGATAATTACCACATACTTACTGAAAAGGGTATTGTGCTGCTTGGGGTTAGTCCCGATGAAGAGGCCAAACACAAAAAGTTTGAGACAAAGTTTGCCCTCCCGTTTACCTTGCTGGCAGACCCTAAAATGAAGATCCTAAACGCTTACGAAGTGTATGGCGAAAAGCAGCTATACGGGCGGAAGTACATGGGCATTTTCCGCCGCACCTTCCTCATTAACGAAAAAGGCAAGATAGACCACATCATCAATGTTGTTCGCAGCAAGGATGCAGTCGGGCAGATCTTGAAGGTTTGGGGGTTGTAGGTTTCATAATCGCCCTCCTATATTATTTTTCCCGACAATGACCAAGCTCATAATAAACATACATTATTTACCTTACCTTTGCCGCACTTTTTAAATAGTAGTTGAAATTGAGCAAAATAGAAATTGTGCGCTTCGCACCTAAGAACGGAGAAGGTTTTTACGATACACTGAAGAAAAATATTGACGATTTTTTTACTCAGAATAATATTCCAGTACACGGTAACACGAAAATAATGTGGAAATCTGTGGCAATGTTGTCGTTATTTTTTGTTCCTAATATTCTCATTATCACCGGCGTTGGGGCAATTAGCCCGTTTTTGTTCTTCTTTCTCTGGTTCCTTCAGGGGCTGGGAATGGTAGGCATTGGCTGCTCGGTACACCACGATTCCAACCATGGCGCTTATTCCGGCAATAAGACGGTCAATAAGATAGTAGGCGACATTGTAAATGTTGTTGGAGGTTACGATGTGACCTGGCGTATACAGCATAATATTTTGCATCATACATATACCAACATCGAAGGATTGGATGAGGACATCGATTCTGGTGGACTGATGCGTTTTTCTCCGCACAGCCCTAAAGCACCGCTACACCGTTTTCAGCATGTATATGGTTGGTTCTTATATTGCCTCCTTACTATACAGTGGGTAACTTATAAGGATTACAGGTTGCTGGTGATCTACAACAAGAAAGGTTTGTTGCGCAAGGAAAAAATTACTCTCGGTAAGGCCATATTGGAACTGAGCATTTACAAGGTGATCTATTTCACTTATGTTTTAGTGTTACCAATCATGTTCTCGGGTATGTCGTGGCAGGCAGTAGTGTTGGGCTTCTTTATCTTGCATTTTACAGCAGGTTTCGGCCTTTCTGCTATTTTCCAGTTGGCACACGTTATGGAATCTTCTGAATTCCCAACCCCATCTGACGATCGCAAAATGGATAACAGCTGGGCAGTGCATCAGTTGCTGAATACTTGTAATTTTTCCCGTAAGAGCCGTATCATGAATTGGTTCATTGGTGGTTTGAATTATCAGATTGAGCATCACCTGTTCCCGCATATTTCTCACGTACATTACAGTCGTATTGCGGTAATAGTTAAAGCAACTGCTGAGTCATACGGTATTCCTTATGTGGAGTATCCGAACTTCCTGGTAGCACTCCGTGAGCACGGCAGGATGTTGAAGAAAATGGGCCAAGCTTAATTTTATTTGAATCTCATAAAAGGCAAACCGCCTGTTCTTTACTGAGCAGGCGGTTTTTTTATGGGGCTGTGTGTGTAAAAACTGCAATATTTATATATGGACTCGCATTGAGTTTGCACACGAAATTTGCTTTGCAGGTGGACTGTTTTAGAAGACTTTGCCCCAATAGACATACATCTAAATTAAGTTCTACCCCTCCGGGGTAGGTGTTTTTAAAACTTGCTCCGAGGGTTTACACGCTCGGCTATTATTATTAAACCCCATTCGGGGTTTTAGGGCGATTTTTTACTTTTTTAGCTCGCTCAAGCTGTATCCTGAACTATTTTACGTTTTTTATGAATACTTCGGGTCCAAAAACAAAAATGCCCCAATCTCTGTCCGACAGCATGGGGAATTTTAATGTGTAGTCTATAAGACTGCAATAAGTATACATCAATTATTATGCCACATTTTCGGGAGCAGCATTTAAGGCAGCTTCCTGCAATGCAGGATTTTCGGCTTCAGTGTTCCATTCCAGTATAAAATTATTCCTTCCCATACCAATCAGGATGGTGAGGAATTTCTGCTGTATCAGTTCCAGCATAGCGAGGAAGGTGAAAATAGCATGTATTTTGTTCTCACATGTATCAAACAACAACTCAAACGGAATCCGCTCCTTCTCTTTCAGGTGGGCTATCAGGAATGTGCGCTGGCCTTCCAGGCTGTAGTTATACTTTACTACCACGTGCTGCGGTTTGTTCATGCGTTCGTTGAAACGCTTGATCACTTTTTCATAGGCCTGGAGTAATTTATACATGGTAACGGCCTGTATCTCAGTACCTTCTGAATACGATTCTCCCAGTTCATGCATTTCTGTATGAATATTACCCCGCTTTTGCTGCATCATTCGGTCAGCCTCCATTGATGTCATGACCTCTGATGCTTCCTTAAAGCGCTTGTATTCCAGTATTTTATCCACCAGTTCCTGCCTGGGGTCAATCTCATTACCCTGAGCATCCTTTTCTTTTCTTGGAAGTAACATGCGTGCTTTAATGCGCATGAGGGTAGAAACAAACAAGATAAACTCACTCGCCAGCTCTATGTTTAACGTCTCCAGGGTCTTTATATATGCCAGAAATTCGTTCGTGATGCCGAAGATAGGTATGTTGTATATGTCCAGCTCGTCACGTTCAATAAAGAACAGGAGCAGGTCGAACGGACCTTCAAACTGCGGTAATTTTATCTGGTAGGTTGCGGACATTAAAATTTGTTATGCGAAAGGCATCAATTGAAAAATGCAAAAATAAGCTATTCCATTTGTATTGGACCCAATACAATATTTTCGTATAGGTTACTACCTCCTGTTTATTTTCCACTTACTTACCTGGCCATTCGTTGCGGCAGCCAGCAATGGCTTTTTCTCTTTTTCCCAAACGAATGCAGCGAGTAGGGCAGCGACTTGTTCGGCCCCAGCGTCATCCTTTAGCAAGTATTCAGGTTTGTAATATTTCTCAATGAATTTGGTATCGAAATTCCCTGTCCTGAATGGCTCAGTTTGCACTGCCCATTTGCCGAACTCCAGTGTGTTCTTTATTCCTTTAATGTGGTATTCGTCAATTGCCCTGCACAACCTGTCAATTGCAGCGTCGCGAGTATCTGCATAAGCAATGAGTTTGGCAATCATTGGGTCATAGTATATCGGAATATCCATGCCTTCTTCAAAACCATCATCGACACGCACTCCCGGACCTTTGGGCGGCTGGTACATTTCCAGGGTTCCGGTATCGGGCAGGAAGTTGTTCAGCGGGTCTTCAGCACATACACGTAATTCAATAGCATGGCCGGTTATTTTCAGGTCATCCTGGGTAAATGATAGTTTATTACCCCGCGCAACATTGATCTGTTCTTTAACCAGGTCAACTCCGGTTATCATTTCTGTAACACAATGCTCCACCTGCAGGCGCGTATTCATTTCCAGAAAGTAGAAATTCAATTGTTCATCTACCAGGAATTCAACGGTACCGGCTCCGTCATAATTACAGGCTTTTGCCACCGCAACGGCACATTCGCCCATTTGTTTCCTTATTTCAGGAGTCAGACAGCTGGATGGTGCTTCTTCTATTAACTTTTGATGCCTGCGCTGTATGCTGCATTCTCTTTCAAACAGGTAAACATAGTTCCCGTGCTTATCGCCCATCAATTGGATCTCAATATGACGAGGGGAGCCAACGTATTTTTCGATAAAAACGGCATCATTACCAAAGGCACTCAGTGCTTCACTTTTGGCTGTGAGCATCTGTTGCTCCAGTTCACCTTCATTTTCTACTACACGCATGCCCTTACCACCACCGCCTGCCGAGGCTTTGATCAGGATTGGGTAGCCAATGCGCTTACCTACTTCAATCGCTTCAACAATATCCGCAGTAGGGTGTTCGGTGCCGGGCACCATTGGTACATTGAATTTTTTCGCTGCCTGTTTCGCAGAGATCTTATCGCCCATCAGGTCAATAGAATAGGCGCTTGGGCCAATAAATATCAATCCGGCATCGGTCACAGCCTTCGAAAAAGAAGCATTTTCACTCAAAAAGCCATAACCGGGGTGTATGGCATCGGCTCCTGATTGTTTTGCTGCTGCAATTATTTTTTCACCCCTGAGGTACGATTGTGAGGATAAAGCAGGCCCTATGCAAACTGCTTCATCGGCATAACGGACAAATGGCATACAACGGTCGGCTTCAGAAAAAACAGCTACGGTTTTTATACCCATTTCTTTGGCAGTACGCATCACTCTCATTGCAATTTCGCCACGATTGGCCACAAGTATTTTTTGCATGGGGCTAAGATAAGGGGTTAAATTGAAATGAGCGCAAACAAGCTTTCAAAAGTGTTTTTTCTGCGTGATTTGGCATTGCAGGATATGCTTTTTTACGTGCTAATTGACTGGATGCCAATTCATTTATTTGATATTAATTATTTGTAATTATGTAAGTCATTGAGGAAAATTTTTGTCAAATTTTATTCTTCATCATTAATTAATTGTTAACAAAATGGCTTTTTAAACCGTTAGTTAATAGACTTGCCACTTTAATAAAACTTTAGAAACTATTTTGATTTTATATGTTGTCATCATATTGTCATAGGTGACTGTAGCCCCGTTTTCAGTTGAGTTGGGGTCTACCTTTGGTTATTGATTGCCCTTATAAACATGTGTGGTATTCACGGTTTCGAATTTTTAAATGCTCTTTTATGAAAACTCTCTTATCAAAAACGCTTGGAGTAATAATCCTTACTCTATTATGTTTGACTCCCAGGATCACAAATGCCCAAATGACCGCTGCGGCATATACGTATGCCAGATCAACTGGTGGCTCTTATTCCAGTATTTCTGGTTCGGGTACTTCTATAACCTACAATGATGTATTTGGTTTTGGTTCAGACTTTGATGAAGGAGTAGCTAGCGTACCAATTGGATTTACATTCTATTTTTGCGGTACGCCCTATACCAGCATGGTTGCCAGTACTAATGGTTGGGTGTCACTTGCCGGCTATTCCGCCGATCCGCTTTTAACCAATACGTCAGCTAATATACCAGGTGCCGGATTTTTGATGTGCAATTGGGATGACCTCATTGGTACCAATACAGGCTATGGCTCTTACTATAGTACCACTGGTAGTTCACCCAATCGTGTATTTACAATAGAGTGGGCGAGTTGGAATAATTATGCCTCAACAGGCAATGGCAAGAAAAGCAACTTCCAGATCAAGTTATTTGAAGGTACTAATGTAATTCAATATTGTTATGGTACGCCTGCAGGTGCAATTACCACAGCTTCATCGAGCATAGGTATCGCCAATAGCACTACCGATTATAAAAGTATAGCCACTCTAACTGCAACCACTGCATCGTCGTCGACGTTTACAACTACATTGGCAGGCTGGTCTGCTGCCAATTCCATTCTCACATGGACTCCTCCGTGCAGCGCGGCGCCTACTGCAGGTACAGCAACTTCAACTGTAACTTTTGGCTGCCTTCCTTCGTATAGTTCTACATTATCACTTACTGGTGCCACAACTACAAATGTTGCTTATCAATGGCAGTCGTCACCCACTGGTACTACCTGGACCGATGTATCCGGTGCAACCAACAGCACCTACGTTGCTTCTGTAAGCGCCGCAATTCAGTACAGGTGTAATCTAAGGTGCATATATAGTGTTTCTTCAGCAAATTCAACGGCACGATCGCTTACAGCGCCGGGGCCAATCGTTACTGTAACGCCAAATGTATCGTCGGTTTGTAGCGGCGGTTCCCAAACACTTACAGCATCTGGTGCCACCAGTTATACCTGGTCGCCCTCAACAAATTTAAGTGCCACAGTTGGTGCGTCAGTATCATCTACGCCTACAGCTTCCCGTACATACACTGTAACTGGAACAACATCAGGTTGTACTAATACTGCAGTAGCTGTCGTTAATCTGTCCGGAGGTACCCCGAGCACTATTACAGGTACAGCTTCAGCCTGTCCGGGAGCCAGTTCAACCTTGTCCAATTCAACGACTGGTGGTACCTGGTCAAGCTCAAATACTTCTATCGCTACAGTTGATGCAACTACAGGTGTCGTAACTGGCATTATTGGTGCAGGTGGCACTTCAGCAACAATTACCTATAATACCGGCTGCGGCTCTCCGGCTACGCAAACATTTAATGTATTGTCAGCACCTACAGTGTCTTTGAATTTACCAACAGCATCATATTGTTACGGGCATGCGATACCATTGGTAGCCAGCGGAACAGCTACCAGCTATACCTGGGCGCCCTCTACGAACCTGAGCGCAACTACCGGAGCAGTTGTCACGGCCACACCATCTGCCTCCCGGACGTATACCGTCACTGGTATAGGAGCCAGCTGTAATACGACAGCAACCTCAGTGATCACAGTCAGCGCTGCAACTGATACATTTAATTTGTCACCCATTGCGTCTCCTGCCACTACCTGCTCGGGTGGTTCATCTACGCTTACGCCAGTTCCGTCTGCCTTTGCATACAGCTCGGTAAGTGCAATTACTTATTCACTGGTTACCCAAACCAGCCCGACAACATTAACTTTCCCCGATACCGACGAGGATACCCTTAGTGTTAACCTGCCATTTACATTTAATTATTATGGGACGAATTACTCTTCTATAAATGTTTGTACTAATGGGTACATAAGTTTTGTAGGGGCTTCATCAAATTATAGTGTTGTAACACTTCCTGATGCCTCAGCTGCACCTGCAATGGTTGCACTTTTCTGGTCCGATCTGGATCTGGCTGCCACTACCCCTAACGGCACAGTAACTACGTCTGTTGAAGGAACAGCGCCGAATCGTAAATTTGTAATATACTACAAGGGTGCATATGATTTTTTTGGCACCATTAATGGTTATAGCGGCCAGATCGTTCTCTACGAAACCAGCAATACAATAGATCTTATTGTAACGAGTACAACATCAAACACTCACGTTTGTGGTATCCAAAATTCTGCAGCTTCTGTGGCATTGTGCCCTGCCGGAAGGAATAACGCAACATATCAAGTAGTTACTCCTGAGGCCTGGAGGTTCACTTCAATTCCAACTTTGTCTTATGTATGGTCGCCCGCAACATTTTTGAGCAGTGCGGTGGCTACCTCACCGGTTGCCAGTTCTGTGACTTCATCAACTACCTACACGGTAGTGGGTGTTAACGCTTCCAACAATTGTGTGAGCAGCAACACTGTTGCAGTAAATGTCGGCACCATTGTTGGTACCATTTCAGCATCAACCGGAGTATGTCTCGGTTCGTCAACAACTATTACCTTTACCGGCCCCGGCAGCGGAACTGGGACGTACACGATAAACGGTGCCTCTTCGACTGGTTTTTCTTTTGATGCATCGGGCCACTATACAATTACAGTATCGCCAACCACTACGGCAGTTTACGCGTTAACCAGTGTGGTAACTGGCTCTTGTTCCCGGACAGTTACCGGCCAAACGGCCACAATTACAGTGAACGGTTCCTATCCTACTGTAGGCACCAATTCACCATGTTCTGGTGGAACACTGTCATTAACTTCTACATCTTCGGCCGGAACTTATTCCTGGACTGGTCCTAACGGCTTTACCTCTACGGCTCAGAATCCAAGTATTTCGAGTGTGACTACAGCAGCTGCAGGGACTTATACATTCTCCACAACTTCGACGGCAGGTAGTTGTACCTATACCGCTATGGAGTTTGTAGTAGTTGATCAGACACCTTCAGTAACCGTTACAGCATCACCGACTACAATA
>CANCOG010000060.1 GCA_947379685.1 Flavipsychrobacter stenotrophus
TAATTCCGGACATTGAAAAGATAGGGTTACGCAAAACGGTCGATGGCATGGAAGTCAGGTATCGTGAGGTAATAGAGATTATATATTTTTATGGTTATACCTATGAGGAAACGGCCAGAATACTCAATATTCCGGTAGGCACAGTAAAAACGCGTGCCCGTAAAGCCTTATTATTATTAAGAAATACATTATAATGGACATCAGTACTTACATAGAGAGTGGCATTTTGCAGGACTATTGCCTGGGGGTACTTACTGGTGCCGAAAAAGAATCGGTAGAGGATATTTGCCGTCAGCATCCTGAGGTACTGGAGGCTTTGACTCAACTACAAGTTGCTTTTGAGACCCTTGTGACGGATCGTCCGGTTTGGGCTAAATCTGCCATGAAAAGTCGGATATGGGATACTATTAATAATGTCAATATTGAAGAGCAGCAGGATCCGGCACGTTTGCCCACCATCAACAAATACTCCGACCACTACAACTGGTTGGGTATTGTAGGTAATTTGCTGCCCAAACAGTTCCGGCCGGGCCGTTTTTGCAAAGTAATAAGGGACGATGGTGGGGTGATACAATTGTTGGTAAAATCCAGCACCGACTTTGAGGAAGAGATGCATGGTGACCTGCGAGAATCATTTATTGTTCTTGAAGGTGAATGTGAATGCACCATAGGTAATTCTGTAATTTCATTAAAGCCCGGGGGCTACATCGAGATCCCCTTGCATGTCGCACATAATGTGAAATTGCTCACCCCCACAATTACTGCAATTATTCAACGGGTGGCGGTGTAAAAACAGCAGCCTCATTTATTTTCATAGAAACCAGCCCAACCGGGTTATTCTCATGCCCGATAGTTTACCTTTGCGGCCAATATGTCATTATATACAACCAAGGCACCCATAACCATTACCTGTCATAAAAGGATAGCCCCTTACCTGGAGCAGGAAGTAAAGGAGTTGGGATTTACAGTCGAAGAAGCATTTGTAACCGGAGTTCGGTTAACCGGAACCATCAACGATTGCATTCGTCTTAACCTCAACCTGCGCTGTGCCAGTCAGGTTTTGTATAGTTTAAAAAGTTTTGAAGCCGAAAATGCCGATGTGGTATATAAAAATGTTCTAGCAATTCCCTGGGAAAACCTGTTGCCGGATCCCGGCTACTTTTCCATTACCAGCAATGTAATGAACGATACTATCAATAATAGTATGTTCGCCAACCTTAGAGTAAAGGATGCGATAGTTGACCGCATGAGAGATAAGCGGGGAACAAGGCCATCTACAGGTGCTGAGTTAACTGGGGCAGTCATTCATCTGTTCTGGAAAAATGACCATGCAGAACTGTTTATTGATACGTCTGGCGACTCACTCGCTCGCCATGGTTACCGTAAAATACCTGGCAGAGCGCCTATGCTCGAGGCATTGGCCGCCGCTACTATAATGGCTACAAGGTGGGATAGGGTCTCCCCGTTTGTAAACCCCATGTGTGGTTCGGGAACAGTTGCTATTGAAGCTGCCCTTATTGCCACCAATACCCGGCCCGGCCTGTTCCGGCTGAATTATGCATTCATGCATTTACAAGGCTACAACAAGGAAGTTTACCTCGATGAAATGGAACGCCTGGACCGGC
The DNA here is from genome assembly GCA_947379685.1 of Flavipsychrobacter stenotrophus. Lineage (GTDB taxonomy): Bacteria > Bacteroidota > Bacteroidia > Chitinophagales > Chitinophagaceae > Flavipsychrobacter > Flavipsychrobacter stenotropha_B. The sequence goes on from CANCOG010000060.1 coordinate 1,626, forward strand.
AGATCATAGAAGTGCCGGATCTTAAAATTATTGCTACCGATTTCAGCGACATGGCTCTGGCAAATGCCCGCAAAAATGCAATTGCGGCAGGAGTTGTTGACCTGATCGAATTTAGTATGTGTGACTTTGCCGCAACCCCTATGCCAAAGGGAAGGGGTGGGGTCATGTTCATGAATCCTGAATATGGGGAGCGCCTCGGAAATGAAACAGAACTCGAAGCAACCTATGCCCGTATAGGTGACTTTATGAAGAAAGAGTGCGGCGGCTACTTCGGTTATATATTTACCGGTAACCTGGATCTGGCTAAGAAAATTGGCCTCAAAGCCAAACGCCGGATTGAATTCTACACCAGCACCATCGATTGTCGTCTGATGGAATACGAATTATACGAAGGCAGCCGGAGAATGGTTAGGGAGGAGAAAGTGGATTAGGTTGTGCTTCTTGTATTTGACTGCCTAATATATTAAAACGGTTAAATAATTTGTGTAGGTAAAACTAAAAGAATAGGTTACGATGGTGGAGTTTAAAGTATATCTGAAATTTATGCTTAAAGCTGTTGCTATCTTAACGGCAGTCTTCATTATTGCCGCCTTGTTTTTTGACCCGATGGGTTTGGCGTGGTTTTTGTCTTCGATCTTCTAATAGGTCTAAATGGGAGTTGAATGTAAATGTTTGATAGGGTTCTTCTTTGCGGCCTAATTCAATTGTATATAGAAATATTTAATTAAGTCAGAAACTGCGATTTTGTGCCTCTGAGCGAAATCAGAAGTGGTAAGACGCAGCGCTGCTACATTCTAATTCCAAGGTTTCTGTTCTGCAAGAGCGACTTTCACATTGAAATTACACTACTTACCAAATTTTCCAATATTTTTACGCTTTAATTTCTAATCTGCCTTTAAGAAGTATGCCTGCCAATCTGTTATTAATGATCGATTTCACCGACCCCGGAGTATGGGTGAGCCTTGTGACCTTATGTTTCCTGGAAATAGTACTGGGTATCGATAATATTATTTTCATTTCTATTGTTACTGGGAAGTTGCCTGAAAAGGAGCAACCCAAAGCACGGAATATTGGTATGTTGCTGGCAATGGTGTTCAGGGTGTGTTTGTTGCTGTGCATCAGCCAACTAATAGCATTGAAAGATCCGGTGATCAACGTTCCGGCGATTTTCGCCAAACAAAAAGGTGTTATTGGCTTAAGTTATAAAGATCTGATCCTGATTGCAGGTGGCCTGTTCTTGCTGGCAAAAAGTACAATGGAAATTCATCATAAGTTGCAGGTGGATGCTGACGAAGCACACGCTCCTAAAGTAAAAGGCAAGAATAGTTTTGGGGCTATTTTGCTGCAGATAGTACTAGTTGATGCCGTTTTTTCATTCGATTCCATTCTTACAGCCGTAGGATTGGTAGATGATGTGATGATCATGATCATAGCAGTAATTGTTTCTATCGGTATCATGATGCTGTTTGCTGGTGCGGTGGCGCGTATTATTAATAAACAACCATCGCTGCAGATGCTGGCCTTATCGTTCCTCGTAGTTATTGGTGTGGTATTGATCGCCGGAGGCTTCCATGAAGAGGTAAATAAGAGTATAATATATTCCTGCCTCGGTTTTTCGCTCTTTGTTGAGTTGCTCAATATAAAGCTGCGAAAGAAAAGCAAGAATCTGGAACTAAATGATAGCAGCCCTGAATAGAGTGTCTATCCTAATTTAGTATCACCGACTGGTCCTCATGACTCCCTTGGTCCTAATTCATTGGCAGCATCCGCGAGGCAAAATTGCTGAACGGCACTGCAAAAAAACGTTCGATATTTCTTGAGTGAAGTTTTCAAATGAGTTAAGAAAATGTTAAGCTTAGGAAAGCACAAAATTGATTGTATATGTACTTTTTGAAGGCCAAAATAGCCCAGGGTTAATGCTAATAAGTATAATATAAACCTCCATAACGTGCATAACGTGTCAATTACATCTATCAATAACATTTCATTGTGAAAATAGCAAGGTATACCTGTCTTTCCAATGTTATATAATGATTACTTTTGCGTTAATAATACCCAATTTATGACGCAAAAAATACATTTAATGGTTCGTAGGTCGTTGGTTCTGGTGAGTTTAGTCACATTGGCCCTGTTTAATTTCCAAAAATCTTATGCTCAGTTTGTTTGGACAGGAGCGTCCAATTCGACTTGGTTAACTACCGCGAACTGGTCGGGCGCCGTTGCCCCAGGGGCTTCAGGTGGAAGTACCACAGCGTGGGCACAGTTCGGATCGGCAGATAGTCGAACAGCAATTGGCATTAATTTAAATAACAATTTGAGCGGTGGGTCGAATAATATGTCTATCGGAGCCATCGAAGTGGCTTCCGGCCGGACTGTTGCCACTACTTTTAGTAATAGTTCCACAACGAGGGCCGGATTGATCACACTTAATGGAACCACGGTAAATAGCGTGGCGAATGTGATCTTATCCAATTCGTCAAGCAATCTTATGTCTTTTCCTGCATCAACTGCAACGACAAGGCTTGCATTGGGCGGATCATCAAACTTAAATATTATTTGTGCTGCGGGTTCGTCCTCTACTATTGGTAGTACTATTAGCATTGCAGATACCATTGCGGGTACAGCACCACTTACCTTTTTGGGCAGCGGTACCTACGATGCAACAACCGCGTCGGGTAATAACGGAGGTGTTTTGAAACTGACCGGATCAAATACGTTTTCCGGAGGAATCACGGTTGGAAGCAGTTCATCTACTTATAAAAGCGGTATACTCGATCTAAATTCGTTAACCGCAATCAGTAATACATCAGGTAACGATATTACTATAAATCCCAACAGCCAGTTGTATCTAAGTTCGGGATCAACAGGGACCTACACTATGGGCAATATTACCCTGAATTTAAATGGTGCAGGAAATGGTGTGTCTGCCACTTACGGTGCAGGCGCATTGAGAACTGCTGCTGTGGCTTATACCTGGACAGGGCCAATTAACCTTGCGTCTGATGCCACGATCGTAGCTAATGGCGCTTTAACTCTTTCTGGTAATATCACTGGTTCAGGTCAATTGACAAAATCTGGCGCGAGTGCCATGACAGTGAGCGGTGCAACTGGTGCTGGTAATACATGGGGCGGAGGTACAAAAATTACTGCAGGGTCAATTACAGTGCCATCAGGGTCTACGTTGGGCGGGTCAGGAAACGTAACCTTCAGCCAGGTTGGCTCTGGAACGCCAACAACAATTACTTTTGCAAGTGCATCTCAGACAATTGGGAACCTGAGCAGCAGCTTTGATGCCGGTTTTGTAGTTGCAGCTGTCCAGACTCTGGCGTTGACTGCTGGTACGCTTACAATTAATCAGACTTCTAATACAACTTTTGGTGATGGTGCTGGTACTACCCAAAAGAGCATAATTACAGGCGCAGGTGCAATTGTAAAAAATGGCACAGGTACGCTTACACTAACCAGCGGTGGTTCAACGTTCACGGGTGGACTTACAATTAATAATGGTGAGCTACGTTTTAATCCTACAGGTTCCGTGGCAATGTCTACTTGTCCGGTTACTTTGAATGGCGGTACACTGAGTACAACAGGTATTACAACTGCATCGCTTACAATAAGCCTGGGTAACCTTAATTTGACCGACAATACTACCATCGATTTGGGCAGTGGCGTTGTGAACACGCTGAAATTTGCAAACCCGACCGGGTCATGGACATCAGGCAAAATGATCAATGTAACGGGCTGGCAAGGGTTATTTAACAGCACCTCAGGCACTAAGGGCAAATTGCTGATAGGCACAACAGCCACATCGCTTTCCTCAGCTCAATTGGCCCAGATCCAGTTTACTGATGCGAACGGTATTGTTTTCTCTGCTATTCAGTTATCTACTGGCGAAGTAGTTCCTAAAAACGCGCCTCCGGTAATTACTTCGGTAGTTCCTAACGCGGCTAATCCAGGTGCTTCTGTAACTATAAACGGAACAAATTTTAATTATGTAACGGCAAACAATAAAGTATTCTTTGGTGCTGCCCAGGCTACAATCACCTCTGGTACAACTACATCACTTACAGTAACAGTACCAGCATATGCTTCATATGCACCCATTGTAGTTCTAAACAACACAACAAGTTATAGTGGCATTGAAGACAGCGCGTTTACTCCTACCTTCAATAATAGTGTGTTTATTGCCAATACACTTAATTTCAAACCTAAAGTTGATTTTACAACCGGTACCACGCCTTATAATGTGGCGGTTGGAGATCTTGATGGTGACGGGAAAGCGGACATGGTGGTTGTTAACAGAGCTTCTAACACTGCTTCAATTTACAGAAATCTCAAGACTGTCAACAATGGTAGCATTACTACCGATTCTTTCTCAAGTCCAACAACTGTATCAGGCGGCTCCACATTAGTGAATGTTAAGCTGGCTGACCTCGATGGCGATGGCAAACCAGAAATACTCTTTACCAGCGCTGGCGATTCAAGGGTCTATTATTTTAAAAATAACTCAACTTCTGGGTCAATTTCTTTTGCCAGTTCGGTGTTCGTCGCTACTGCTACAACTCCAGCCGTTCTTGTGCTCACTGACGTGGACGGGGATGGGAAAATAGATATTGCCGTAAGCGAAGCGACTACAAATACACTAGGCATTTTGAGGAATACATCAACAGCCGCCGGTACTATTTCTTTCGCTGCTCAGGTTACGTTCGCTACAGGTACAACACCACAAGGTCTTGCCGTTGCTGATTTTAATAAGGATGGTAAACCCGATTTAGCTGTTGCAAACGGAGGGACCAATACCGTTTCTGTGTTTATCAATACTGCAACTGCCGGAACCATAACATCGAGTTCCTTAGCTTCAGGTGTTACGTTTACAACCGGTACAAGCTCTGCACCTACTGATATTCAGGCGGCCGATATTGACGGTGACGGAAAGCCAGATCTGATCGTTTCAAATAATTCATTGGGCAATATTTCTATTTTACAAAATACCATTTCAAGCACGTCAACAACCATCACTTCAGGTGCTTTCGCATCGAATGTGGATTTTACTATAGCCACAGGCCCAACAGGATTATATGTTGGTGACCTTAACGGTGACGGAAAATTGGATATCGCTGTAAATAATTCCGGATCGGGTACGGTATCCGTATTCCGTAATACGGCAACTCCAGGTACTATTTCATCAGGCTCGCTGGCAACCAGGGTAGATCTTACAGTTGGAACCGCTCCGGTAGGTGCTAATATTGCCGACCTCGACGGTGATGGAAAGCCAGAAATACTGGTTGCAAATTCCGGTTCTGCTAAATTATCGGTGTTCAAAAATTATCCGCTGCCTCCTGTATCGGCAATTACGGGTACTTTAACGCTTTGCCCAAGTGCAAACACCACTCTTTCTGACGCAACTACAGGTGGAACCTGGATAAGCGTTCGTCCTTCCATTGCAACTATAAGTGCTTCAACTGGCGTTGTAACCAGCATTGCTGCTGATACTGTTACTATTTTATATAGAGTGATAGCTGATGGTGATACTAATTTTGCTTCAACCGTAGTTACTGTTAATCCGTTCCCTTCGGTTGCCGCTATAGGTGGTGCTACCACAGTTTGCCCCGGGGCAACAATTACCCTGACCGATGCTACAGCCGGAGGTACATGGAGTATCACGAATGCACACGCAACCATTAATTCTTCAGGCGATGTTACCGGTGTAACTGCGGGCCTCGATACAGTCTTCTATGTTGTTACATCTCTCGGTTGTTCCACTACGGTTGGCCTTGCCATGGCTGTCTCTAGTACGCCTTCTGCGGGTACAATCACTGGTGCTTCCAGCATTTGTCCTTCAGCCAGCACAACGTTCAGCGATGTTATTACTGGTGGGGTATGGAGTAGCAGTACACCTTTTGTAGCAACGGTCGATACTGCATCTGGCGTAGTTACGGGAGTATCATCTGGAACGGCTACAATTACTTATACTGTTACAACTTCATGCGGCACCGCCTTTACAACTAAAGGAATTACAGTCAGTTCTATACCTTCTGCAGGTACAATTACAGGCACAACAACAGTTTGTACAGGTGCAACCACTGCACTGGCAAACGCAACGCCAAGTGGTACCTGGAGCAGTGCCACCCCGTCTGTGGCTACCGTTGACGCCTCCGGTGTCGTAACCGGAGTTTCGGCTGGTAATGTAAATATTTCTTATACAGTAAGCACAGCCTGCGGTTCGGCTTCAACAAGTACTTCGGTAACTGTAAATACGGTTCCTACTGCGCCAGCTGCAATAGCTGGTACCACTTCGTTCTGTATTTCAACTACAACATCACTTAGTGATGCAACTTCAGGTGGCGCATGGAGTTCGAGCAACCCATCTGTTGCAACCGTTGACGCTTCGGGTCTGGTAACAGCAGTTGCTGCCGGTTCTGCAGATATTTCTTATACGTTAACCAATTCATGTGGGAATACCTCTGTAACAGCTACTGTAACCGTTAATCCCGCACCTTCAGTTCCTCCGGCAATTGGCGGAGGTTCAACGGTATGTGTAGGCGGCACAACTAACCTGACTAATGCAACTTCCGGTGGTGCATGGAGCAGCAGCTCAACTACAAATGCTACCATTGATGCGACAACAGGTGTTGTTACAGGAGTAGCTGTAGGTTCAACTACAATTACTTACACTGTGACCAATAGCTGTGGCAGCAATTTCAATACATTATCAATTTCAGTTATAGATATTCCATCGGCTCCGGCAGCAATTGGCGGGTCGGCGTTTGTTTGTACAAGCGCTACCACTAACCTTACAGATGCTACCTCTGGTGGCACATGGAGCAGTACGACAACCTCAGTGGCCACAATTACCTCGGGTGGTGTGGTTACCGGCGTGTCTGCTGGAACTTCGGTAATTACTTATGCCGTTTCAAATGTGTGCGGTTCGTCATATGCAATGCTTACGGAGACTGTATTAGCCGCTCCTTCAGCGCCTGCTTCAATAACTGGTACAACTACTGTTTGTGCTTCGTCCACGACTCTACTGGCTGACGGAACAGCTGGCGGTACCTGGAGCAGCGTTACTACTTCAGTGGCAACAATTGATGCTTCAGGTGTTGTGACTGGTGTTTCCAGCGGGACTTCAGTAATATCTTATACTTTATCGAATATTTGTGGTACTGCTGCGTCAACGACTACAGTTACCGTAAATCCATTGCCATCTGCCGGAACGATAACCGGAACCACTACCGTTAATATTGGTGGAGCCACATCAACATTAAGCGATGCAGTTACCGGTGGAACCTGGAGTAGCGCAAGTCCAGCGGTTGCAACCATAAGCACCGGTGGGGTAGTAACTGCCCTAACAGTTGGTACTTCTGTAATTTCATATGCAGTAACTAATAGCTGCGGTACAGCTTATGCAACTACTAGTGTAACCTCTGCAAACTTAGCCGCCGGTGCTATTAGCGGCACCCAATGGAATACTTTTTCTGGTGTATCTGCTACAGGACCAAGTACGTTCACTGTTTTACCGGCAACAACCACACCTGGTAGCTCATTTGTTACTATTTCGCAATGGAATAGGATAGGTACTGCAAATGGGACCGGAACAGGTTTTTATAATACACAGAGTTGGTCATTAGGCGCTAATCTTGCAACGGCTCAATCCGATCATAAGTACATTTATTTCACCATTACCAACGGTTCAACAGCCGAGGTAAATGTTTCTAATGTTTCTATTAGTACACAACGAAGTGGTACTGGGCCAACGTCGGTGCAGATGCAATACAATTCAACTTCTTTTGGTGACCAGAATTTCGGATCATCCGCTAGCCCGTCTACTTCAACAACTACGCTTAGCTTCTCTGGTAACGTTTGTATTCCTCCCAGCCAAACCGATACATTCAAACTATATGGATGGGGCGGTAGTGCAGCAGGTGGAACTTTAAGGGTTATCAATGGCACTTCGATTTCAGCTACTTATGTTACTGGTGTTGGAAGTTTATCATCTACAGCTCCTTCATCAAGTGCGCCGGTTTGTGCGGGATCATCTGTGGTGTTCACGGGTGGCACGCCAAGTTTCGGGTTGCCTCCTTACACTTATAGCTGGTCAGGCCCGGCAGCTTACACTAGCACCGTTCAGAGCCCAACAATTTCATCGGCTACGGTAGCCGCATCAGGAACTTATACATTCTCGGTTACGGATACGCTTGGTTGTATTGTTTCCAATACAACTGCAGCTGTGGTTAATGCTTTGCCAACTGCCTTCACTATGACTGGTGGCGGTAGTTACTGTTCAGGTGGTGCTGGCGTTGCGGTTGGCCTTTCCGGATCTCAGTCTGGTGTCGATTATCAATTATATTTAAATGGCACACCAACTGGTAGCACAGTTCCCGGAACAGGTTCATCAATCACCTTCGGTAGCCAGACTGGTATTGGCACATATACTGCTTCAGCAACTAACTCAACCACAACCTGTTTTGCAAATATGACTGGCAGCGTTTCCGTTTCGCTGACCCCATTGCCAAGTGCCGGAACAATAACCGGTACCTCAACAGTTTGTGTGGGTTCTACGACAACATTAAGCGATACAGCAATAGGTGGAACCTGGAGCAGCAGTAACCCTTCACTGGCAACAGTGGACGCAACTACTGGTGTTGTAACAGGTGTTGCTGCCGGTAGTCCGAATATCTCTTATACAGTTTCTAATGTTTGCGGCAGCGCAACGGTATCTGTAACGGCAACAATTAATACTGTGCCTTCAGCCCCTTCGGCAATTACGGGCACTACCACTGTATGTGTGGGTGCAACCACCGCTCTTGCTGATGGAACTTCCGGAGGTACCTGGAGTAGTGTTTCAACTGGAGTTGCTACTATTGACGCTTCCGGTACAGTTACCGGAGTTGCAGCAGGAACTTCAACTATATCTTATGCTTTAACAAATACATGCGGAACAGTTGCGGCCACAACCACAGTTACAGTGAACGCAGCCCCAACGGCGGGAACTATTACAGGAACTCCTTCTGTTTGCCCAGCTGCAACAACAACGCTTTCCGATGCCGTTAGCGGAGGAACATGGAGCAGTGCGGCAACTGGTACAGCAACAGTAGATGCTTCTACGGGAGTGGTAACTGGTGTTGCCGCAGGAACAACTACAATATCTTATACAGTTACTACAAGTTGCGGAACTGATGTTGCAACTCAGTCATTGACAGTCAATCCGTTACCAACGGTCGGTGCTATTTCTGGAGCAAGTTCAGTTTGTACCGGTGCAACAACAACGTTTACAAACGGTACCTCAGGCGGCGCCTGGACCAGTGCAACGCCTTCGGTGGCTACAATTAATGCTTCGGGCGTTATTACCGGGGTAACTGGCGGATCTTCCGTTATTACTTATGCTGTTACCAATAGCTGCGGTACAACAAATGCCTTGAAAGGCATAACCGTTATTGCAGTTCCGGCTACTCCGGGTGTTATTACGGGAACCACTTCTATTTGTTTGGGTTATACTACTACATTGGGTAATTCTGTATCTGGTGGAACATGGAGCAGCAGCGCAACTTCAATTGCTACTGCAAATACCACAACGGGTGTTGTTTCGGCACTGGCAGCCGGGTCTGCTACTATTTCCTATACAATAGCCAATGCATGTGGCTCTAACACAGTGACTACCGGTGTTACCGTTAACGCTATGCAGTGGGTTGGCGGTTCAAGCGGTATGGAATCTGACTGGAATACTGCAGGCAATTGGAGTTGCGGCTTTGTTCCCGGTTCATCCGACGATGCTACAATACCATCTGGCACTACTTATGTACCTGTAATTGCTGCCTCAGCCAGCGGAACAACCCGCAACCTCACCATTGCTTCGGGTGTAACTGTTACTGTGAGCAGTGGCGCTACCTTAAATGTAAAGGGAGACCTGACCAGTAATGCAACCATTGCAGGTGCGGGTAGCTGTGTATTGAGCGGCTCATCGGCGCAGGCTATAAACGGGCTCGGAAAAATTGAAAACCTTGAACTGAATAACAGTGCAGGTGCTACTATAAATACAGGTGCAAGGGTTCGGATCACAGGTGTGTTGACCGTTACTTCTGGTACACTTGTAACAAGCGATAGTCTCGTATTGGTTTCTGACACATTTATCGTTTCCAGGGTGGCTCCGTTGCCAGGTTCTGGTGCTTCAATATCCGGAAATGTACAGGTGCAACAATATATTACTAATGGCCGCAGGGCTTACAGATTTTGGGGTACACCGTTCAGCAATAGCATTCCATTAAGCCAGCTTACGGATAAAATTGATATCACAGGTGCAGGTGGTGCTGCTAACGGTTTCACAACCACTGCAACCAATCAGCCTTCAGCCTACAGGTATAATCCATTATATGGTAATTCTTCTTTGTCGGCTGACCCGGGTTGGCTTCCGTTTACAAGTGCGCTTGGTACGCCTGATAGCAATAACCTGCACCGCTACCAGGGTATAAGGGTATACTACAGGGGAAAGAAGGGTGAAGGTTTAGGTTTTGGACCATACGTGGTCATTAATTCGACAACAGTTAGCCAGAAAGGTTTGCTGAATCAGGGTAATCAGGATATTACACTTTCAAAAGGAAGTTCTACCACTCAGGATTACAACATGGTTGCAAATCCTTATGCATCTCCTGTTGATGTGGGTACTGTTATATTCAATGCTGCCGCTGCCGGCCGTATTAATGGCGCTGCATTCTATATCTGGAATCCGTTCCTGGGTGTTGCCGGGCAGTTCCAGGCAATAGCCTATTCTATAAGTGGTGCTGCAAATCCGTACTACTTGCAGGAAAATGATGCGTTCCAGGTGAGGGCAACCAGCAATGGTGTTCAGTTGAATTTCACGGAATCGGATAAACACGCTACCATGAGCAGTGCTTACAGCCTCATGAAATCAGTCAATGAGTTCGTTTCATTGTATATTTATGATAATAACTATCATCCTTATGACATGTTGAATGTGAAGTTTGATGATGCGGCTGCTAACGAAGAAGACAGTAAGTACGATGCAGCTAAATTGCAGGGTGCCGACCTGAATTTCTATAGTTTATCAGCTGATAACCACAAACTTTCTATTGATGCCCGTCCTTATAAAAAGGATAATGTGATTCCACTGGGTATTGCTACGGCCTATGCACAGGACTACATCATCAGGGCTGAAAACCTGAATGTACCAACAGGTGGCAAGGTTTACCTGCACGACAAATTGCTGAAGCAATATGTATTGTTGCAGCAGGGCACAGAATACCGATTCTCTGTAACTGCCAATGCAGCTACACAGGGAGAAAACAGGTTTGAGTTGAGCATGGAACCAGCTGAAGTTGCAACTGTACAGGCCGGAAAGGGTTTGAATATGACCATTGCGCCTAACCCAGCCAGCGACCAGGTATCTATTTCTTTTACCCAGGCTGCAAAAAGCCAGGTAAACATCAGGGTGATGGATCTTTCCGGTATCAGTGTTATTGAAAAAGACCTTGGATCATTGCAAAGCGGCAAGTGCACCATTAGCCTGAGCAACCTCGCTTCCGGCATCTACATGGTGGAATTGACTTCAGGAGATAAGAAGGTGGTTCAGCGGTTGATTAAGGAATAAGTGATTAGAATTTTCATATAACAAGGGGCATGCCGGGTGGTGTGCCCCTTTTTTTTTGTGTGGGGTGGGGGGGACTTCCTGCAGGGCGAATCGTCCCCTTCGTCCTGCAGGATATGATACGGTGGGTGCGCCTCAACTCACCGGTCGGGAGACCGGAAGCCATGCCCGCCGTAGCGCCACGCTACACCGAACTTTTTATATATTTGGGTTGGGGAGACTAACGTGACCAGGCATTGAAATATTGGATGCGTTTGGAAAAGTAGTTGTACAACAGCAGATTGTTTTCTATTCACTTACAAGCTGGCTACGGTTACAAAATGCGCCGCCAGGCTTGTACTTAATAAAGGTGCAAGATGCCCAGGGGCAAAACTTTATTTTTAAATTTATCGTAGAATGAATAGACTAATCTTATTGTTGCTTTTACTTGTGCCCGGAGTTGCGCAGGCACAAGTAAATTTGGTGCGCAATGGCGGTTTTGAGCAGTATGATTTCTGTCCAACGGATTATGATCAGATTAAGAAAGCGGTCTATTGGAATACGATTGATACGTTATCAATGGATGCCGGCTGTGCCCCGGAATACTGTAATGCATGCGCCGATTCAGTGACCACTCCATTAAACGTTCCGGCTGGAGGTTCATACCATCATAGTGCGAGATCTGGCGTTGGAATGGTTGAATCAAATATGTATTTTAATAACAGCTATTCAGGCGAAATGGCACAGCGAAATTACACTCAGGGGAGACTTTTTAATCACCTTGCCGCCGGGACGAATTACTGTGTTACATTCTATGTAACGTTGGCGCAAAGATCAGGATATGCCAGTAATATGATTGGTGCTTATCTTGATAATGGCAGTATTGATTCTGGACAGGATAGTTCCCATTGCGGCTTGCCAAAAACTGCTTTTACACCTCAGATAGTAGATACCACCATCATAAAGGACACACTTCATTGGGTGAAAATACAAGGCAGTTTTGTAGCAAATGGCTCTGAGCAGTTTATAACTATCGGCAATTTTTTTGATATCA